>NZ_JAOWCH010000037.1:0-6774 GCF_030337065.1 Citrobacter sp. Cb004
GGTGATGCTGCCAACTTACTGATTTAGTGTATGATGGTGTTTTTGAGGTGCTCCAGTGGCTTCTGTTTCTATCAGCTGTCCCTCCTGTTCAGCTACTGACGGGGTGGTGCGTAACGGCAAAAGCACTGCCGGACATCAGCGCTATCTCTGCTCTCACTGCCGTAAAACATGGCAACTGCAGTTCACTTACACCGCTTCTCAACCCGGTACGCACCAGAAAATCATTGATATGGCCATGAATGGCGTTGGATGCCGGGCAACCGCCCGCATTATGGGCGTTGGCCTCAACACGATTTTCCGCCATTTAAAAAACTCAGGCCGCAGTCGGTAACCTCGCGCATACAGCCGGGCAGTGACGTCATCGTCTGCGCGGAAATGGACGAACAGTGGGGATACGTCGGGGCTAAATCGCGCCAGCGCTGGCTGTTTTACGCGTATGACAGGCTCCGGAAGACGGTTGTTGCGCACGTATTCGGTGAACGCACTATGGCGACGCTGGGGCGTCTTATGAGCCTGCTGTCACCCTTTGACGTGGTGATATGGATGACGGATGGCTGGCCGCTGTATGAATCCCGCCTGAAGGGAAAGCTGCACGTAATCAGCAAGCGATATACGCAGCGAATTGAGCGGCATAACCTGAATCTGAGGCAGCACCTGGCACGGCTGGGACGGAAGTCGCTGTCGTTCTCAAAATCGGTGGAGCTGCATGACAAAGTCATCGGGCATTATCTGAACATAAAACACTATCAATAAGTTGGAGTCATTACCCTCGATGACAAAGAAAGAAATTAATATGTTACTAAATAACTTATATGGACACCTCCCCGATGCAAGCACGGGTAGATCTTTTTCTGACAAAGTAGCCACGGTTTTGTGGACTGATCCCCCACCAAGGACTCGAACCTCGCACCATCAATTTAGAATCCTGATGAGGCAGTGACGCCTTGCGGCATATTTTACACAACATAAGGTCGGTGATATTTTAGATTTTGTAAAATGTCTGGATTTTCTTTAAGGTATTTAGTCATATTTTCAGCTCTGGGTAAACCACTGAAGAGCGCTGGCAGCATTACTATACTTGTCGCTGTCAAAGTGATCCACATCAGGTAGGCCGAATAAATTCTCGACAAAAAGACTGGCGACCAGTCGATGAACATATACCAGTTTACTAAAGTCCACTATCCTCAGACTGCTAAGAGACAACAATACAGTAATTACAATGGATGATTATCGCATTTGCGCTAACTGTCGTTGTAATACCTCAACACCTGGTTCAATTGCATCGGGGTTAATGGCATGAAAGCCCATGCGGAAAAAATTATCGGGTGGTGTATCGCCAAGGAAATGTCTGGCACCTGGTTCAATCAGCACACCTGCGTGGGCAGCACGCCATGTAAGTTTCTGGGTATTAATATGATCCGGCGTCTTCAGCCAGAAGGCATTCGCATGTTCACTTCCAGACAGAGGTGAGCACTCTGACAGGTAGCGTTGCAACGCCTGATGTAGTCTGTCCCAGCGACGGGCAGAATCGTCATGATAACGTCGCAAATGTGTTTCATAGTGTCCCTGGGAGAGAAAGTGCGCCATTTGATATTGTATATTGGTTGGCGGATGACGATAAAGCAGCCGCCGCAGTGCCCGTGCCTCATCAATGAGCTCCGGAGCTGCCACCATAAAGCCCAGCCGTAATCCTGGCGACAATGCTTTTGACAGGCTACTGACGTAAATTACGCGTTCGCTACGATCTATAGCCTTCAGTGCCGGAAGCGGATTAAGCATAAAATTACTTTCGGAATCATAGTCATCCTCAATAATTACCGCATCCTGTCGTGCAGCAAACTCCAGCAACCGGGTTCGCCGCGCTTTACTCATCATGATGCCTGTAGGTACCTGATGCCCGGGAGTAACGTAGTAGTAATCGCAGGGAGACTCGTTGAGTACAATACCTTCGTCATCCACTGGATGTGGAACAATATCAGTGTCGGCGAGAAGAAAGGTGTTAATCGCTTCGCGGAAGCAGGGATTCTCAACACCGACGCGAGTCGCTGGAGACATTAGCAAGCGAGTCAGCAAATAAAGGGCATTTTGTGAGCCTAAGGTAATCAGGATCTCATCCGGAGCAGCAACGATACCTCGCTTTGGCAAAACCCTGGTACGTATTTGCTCTATCAGCAACGGCACATCCTGATCTATGTGGTCTAACACCCATCCCGGTTCTCGCCTCCCCTCATGCAACCAGTTAGCCGTCAAACGCCAGCTTGCCAGTGGGAACTGACGAGTATCAGGTTGGCCATAGATAAACGGATATCGATAGTTCATCCAGCCGGCAGGCTTTAGCAAAGACTCCTGCTGGCTGGGGTTCATTTTCAGACGCGTGCCCCAGTCTGGTGCGGTACTGTTATGTTCAGGTGCAGGCTGTTCCGCACGGAATGCAGTAACCTGGTGATAATCCGGATGCAGATAGTAACCACTGCGTGGACGGCTTATCAGGTAGCCTTCATTCACCAGATGTTCAAAAACCAGCGCGGTGGTGTTACGCGAAACCTGCAACTGGCTGGCCAGACAACGGCAGGAGGGCAATGGTGTATCAACTGCAAATATGCCGTTCAGAATAGCGTTAACTAATACCTCCCGCACCTGTTCCTGTAGCCTGCGGTCCGGATCGAAATCGATGTGTAACAGGTGATGGAACATAGCAGATTCCTCTTACGCATGGCCTGTAAATTATTTGCAAATTGCATACCACTCTAATTCAGACTGACACATTCATCTGATGAAACTGGCTCTATACGGAAAATAAAAACGCTCTCTACAGTAAAAACGCAATCATCAGTCGCGGATCGGAACCTCCGCCGGCATATTTCTTGCATCAATCTTTTATGCGTTCTGGATGGGCACGTAGAGCAAATTAAGTAGGGGTGGATTGATGAAAAAATCATTGATTTCAGTTTTTCTGGGAGCTGTCGCGGCTATGGCCTTTTCTTATCATGCTGCTGCAGCCGATCTACCGGAAATAGAGAAATCCGGTACTTTAAAAGTTGCCACCGAGGATGATTATGCACCTTTTAACTTTATGAATAATGGGCAGGCCGATGGTTTTAACAAAGATATGCTCGATGAATTACGTAAGTATGCAAAATTCAATGTCGATCAAAGCATTCTACCGTGGACCGGATTATTAGCAGCTGTCTCGACTGGTCAGTATGACATGGCGTTAACCGGTGCGGTAATTACAGATGATCGACTTAAAGTTTTTGACTTCACCCCACCATGGGCCTCTGCACAGCATTATTTTGTTAAGCGTGCAGGAGATGATTCACTGAACACCATTGCTGGTTTAAGCGGTAAAAAAGTAGGAGTACAGGCAGGTAGCGCTTTGTTGGCCCGCTTACCCGAATTGAAAGCGATGCTGGAAAAAGAGGGAGGAAAACTGGGGCCTGTAGTGGAGTATCCCTCCTATCCTGAGGCTTATGCAGACCTGGCCAACAAACGCCTTGATTATGTGATTAACGTGGTGATTTCAGTTAACGACCTGACGAAATCAAGACCAAAAGTGTTTGCCAGGGGGCTGCCGGTTTCCGGCCCGGGTTATATGGCGTGGCCAATCCCGAAAAACTCACCACAGCTTCTGGCCTATATGACTAAATTTATCAGCCATATGCGTGAAACCGGTAAGCTTGCCGAGCTGCAGAATAAATGGTTTGGTGAAACCTATAACGATTTACCTTCAGAACCCATTACCACGGCTGAGCAGTTCCACCGGTTAGCAGGGCTGTAATCTTTCGCAGCGGAACGCCGCATGTCTGATAAGAAGGAGGGTCATATGGATACAATTTCCTGGCAACTACTGATTGAAGGCGCGTGGACGACCCTCTGGATCTCAGCTATCGCTATTCTTTTCGGGGTCATTATTGGCCTGTTGATCGCCCTTGTACGGATGTTGCGGATCCCGGTAATAGACCAGTTACTGGTTGTCTATATCAGTCTGGCTCGTGCGACCCCCCTGGTCACTCTGGTACTGTTTTTGTTCCTGTCCCTGCCAACGATCGGCATTAACCTCGATAAAAACATCGCGGCCATCGTGGCACTGACGCTCAATACATCGGCTTTCAATGCTGAAATCTGGCGGAGCGCATTTCGTACTTTCCCACGAGAACAACGGGAGGCGGCAGAATCGGTGGGTATGCGACGGTGGATCTATTTTCGCTACATTATGCTACCGCAAATGTGGATCGAAAGCCTGCCTGCGCTGGTGAATGAAATGTCCTTTCTTATCAAAGGTAGCCCGGCGATTGCGGTCATCGGAGTGGTGGATTTAACCCGCGTCACCAACCGAATCTCCTCCGTTACTTATGAGCCCCTGTCGCCGATTCTGGCAGCAGGTTTACTGTACGTGGCGATTATAGGCCTGCTTCTGAAATTGCAGAGGCTGGCGGAACGTAAAGCAAAGCGTCTGGCACGATGAAACGGGAGGTATTATGAACCAGTGGGCCGTGATCTGGTCGGAGCGGGAGAGTTTCATTTCAGGTTTGTTCGTTACTCTTGAGCTATTTATTATTGCCGCTATCGTCGGTTTACTGATAGGCATCACTTTGTGCTATCTGACAGAATATCAGAAAAGGCCCCTAAACTGTCTTATTATTGGTTTCGTCAGTTTAATGCGGGCAATTCCTTTTCTGATCCTTGCCTATTTATTCTATTACGGCCTGCCGGAAATAGGTATCAGTATGGAAGCATGGAGCGCAGGGCTGACAGCCTTAATTATCTATCATGGTGCTTATTTTTTTGAGATATTACGTAGCCAGAGACGTGTCTTTTCTGAAGGGTATATTGAGGCAGCGGTAGCTCAGGGCTTTTCCCGGTATAAAGTATTCCATCGAATCATTCTTCCCAATATTTTTACATCGGCCTTACCGTTAACAGGTAACCAGCTTATTATTTGCCTGAAAGATACCGCTTTCCTGAGCATTATAACCGTTCAGGAAATTACCGCAGCAGCCAATAGCGTTCAGGCAACCTATTTTATCCCGTTTAACGCTTTTATTGTCGCGATTGCGCTCTATTGGGCGATCAGCATTTTGATTGAGCTTTTGATTAAACACCTGAGCGCCCGGGGAACCAGAAGAGGAATGAGTCATGCCTGAGACTATAGCGGTAAGCGTTAAAAATGTTTCCAAGCAGTTTGATAACATTGAAGTTTTGCGTGATATTAACCTGACTGTCGAGAAAGGAACAGTGTGAATCGCCACAGGTTTAACAGACACCTCAGAGTCATTTAAGATGACTTAAAGAGAGGTGCCCATGAGCGGTAAGCGTTATCCCGAAGAGTTTAAAATTGAAGCAGTCAAACAGGTTGTTGATCGCGGTTATTCTGTTGCCAGCGTTGCAACACGTCTCGATATCACCACCCACAGCCTTTACTCCTGGATAAAGAAGTACGGTCCGGATTCTTCCACTAATAAAGAACAGTCAGATGCTCAGGCCGAGATCCGCCGTCTCCAGAAAGAGCTGAAGCGGGTTACCGACGAACGGGACATATTAAAAAAAGCCGCTGTAGATTCAATCTGTCAACGCAACACCCCTTTCAATTATCTCTTTAGGTGTTTTGAACTTCAGTGTCTTTCTCGGTCTGTTGTTTAGCTGAGCTGCAACCTGATCCAGCTCATGTTGAGTATATTGGGCAAGGCATGTCTTTTTGGGAAAGTACTGTCGGATTAGCCCATTAGTGTTCTCGTTTGTTCCCCGCTGCCAGGGGCTCTGAGGATCGCAGAAGTAAACTTTAACTCCTGTGCTGCCAGTAAATTCCAGATGTCTGGCCAGTTCCATTCCTCTGTCCCATGTCAGTGATCGCCGGAGTTCAGGAGGTAAGCTCAGGAATTTATCTGTAAGAGCCTGATTCACTGATAAAGCGTCTTTGCCCCTGAGTCTCAGGATGATCGTATAACGTGATTTTCGGTCTACAAGTGTGGCTATATGGGAGTTTTTTGTACCCGAGACTAAATCGCCTTCCCAGTGTCCCAGAGAGCGTCTGTTATCGATATGCCGGGAACGTTCGTGGATTGGCGTTCCGTTCACTATGTTGATAGTGCCTCTTTCACCTTTGCGAGTATGGCGCCGGCCATGACGGAGGCTGTGCGATCGGCGCAGATGCTGTACGTTCAGGTGGTGTAGCGCTTCACGACTACGAAAGTAAAGCGTCTTATAAATTGTCTCAGGTGATATTCGTAGTGTTTTTTGACGCGGCTTCGCTCGCCTTAACCATCCTGATATTTGCTCTGGGGACCACTTCATCTCAAGCTTTTCCAGAACAAGCTCTCGCAACGGCATATTCTGATCCAGTAAGCATGGTTTTGGTCTTTTAGCCATTCTGTTGGCCCGGTTATTCGCATCAACGGCTTTGTAATAGCGCCTGCCACGATTACGCTGAACTTCACGTGAGATTGTCGAAGGGCTACGATTCAGCATTGTAGCGATGGCTCGAATGCTCATTTTAGCTGACAGACCGGCTCGTATTTCCTCGCGCTCAGACAGCGTCAGGTGAGCAACAGCTCGCTTGCGCTCATTGGGTTTTATGCCACCAGTATCTCTTAACATCGTGAAGATGGTTCCTGGTTTCGAGCCCAGGATATTAGCTATCTCACTGAAGCCTTTTCCGTTCTTCCACAGTTCAAAAACAGATGTTTTTTCCTTTGCTGTAAATGTCCGTCTCATCCAACAATCCTCCGCAACTACATGTTTTCACATGACTGTTGCGTTGACCAATTGAATCTACAG
>NZ_JAOWCH010000038.1:0-5682 GCF_030337065.1 Citrobacter sp. Cb004
GGTGATGCTGCCAACTTACTGATTTAGTGTATGATGGTGTTTTTGAGGTGCTCCAGTGGCTTCTGTTTCTATCAGCTGTCCCTCCTGTTCAGCTACTGACGGGGTGGTGCGTAACGGCAAAAGCACTGCCGGACATCAGCGCTATCTCTGCTCTCACTGCCGTAAAACATGGCAACTGCAGTTCACTTACACCGCTTCTCAACCCGGTACGCACCAGAAAATCATTGATATGGCCATGAATGGCGTTGGATGCCGGGCAACCGCCCGCATTATGGGCGTTGGCCTCAACACGATTTTCCGCCATTTAAAAAACTCAGGCCGCAGTCGGTAACCTCGCGCATACAGCCGGGCAGTGACGTCATCGTCTGCGCGGAAATGGACGAACAGTGGGGATACGTCGGGGCTAAATCGCGCCAGCGCTGGCTGTTTTACGCGTATGACAGGCTCCGGAAGACGGTTGTTGCGCACGTATTCGGTGAACGCACTATGGCGACGCTGGGGCGTCTTATGAGCCTGCTGTCACCCTTTGACGTGGTGATATGGATGACGGATGGCTGGCCGCTGTATGAATCCCGCCTGAAGGGAAAGCTGCACGTAATCAGCAAGCGATATACGCAGCGAATTGAGCGGCATAACCTGAATCTGAGGCAGCACCTGGCACGGCTGGGACGGAAGTCGCTGTCGTTCTCAAAATCGGTGGAGCTGCATGACAAAGTCATCGGGCATTATCTGAACATAAAACACTATCAATAAGTTGGAGTCATTACCTGGCCCGGCGTGACCACACGTTTTTGTTGCCCGCGAAGTTGCCAGTCTGCGCCGATTTTGGGGTTGAGGTGGATATCCACTTCATCCTCATAAAAGACCGGATATTCTGCACTGCATTCGTCCAGCGCTTTACGGATTGCCGCCATCTTTTCATCTTTGTGCGGGTCACGGATACGCAGGGTTGGCGCGGCCTTGCGCCTTACCAGCCCGGCCAGCGGCAGCCAGTGGCGAAGGGTTCCGGCATGTAACTGATATCCGGTTATCTCATTGATTTTTATTGCAAGCAACTCGGTACTCCAGCGTGAACGCTGGTAGCCAAAATCGCCGGGAGAGTGTTTTATCAGCTCACGTAACAATGTGCAGATATGCTCAAACGGTCAGCGGCGGGAACGCCCTGCGGGTAATGATTTCAGGCCATCAGCACCCGATAACGTAAACCAGTTAACCCATCGCCCGACGGATGAGCGGGCACAGCAGAGCGTTCTGGCAACGTCACTGACGCGCTCGCCTCGGTTCAGCATAAGCATGGCAGTCAGCCTGCGGGAATAATTTTTATCGCGCGTTTTATGGATAGCTTTCTGCATCAGGCGTCGTTCGTCGCGGGGTATTGGTACTATGTTCGGCATCGCTCAGTCCGGTTGGTGACTTGTTTTGATTTGGCGATTGATCAGATCGCACAATCCGGGCTGAGTTCCCTTTAAGTGATCTACTATTCGGCGCAGCTATTTAGACCATTTTTTCTCCCGATAATGAGCCGATGTTTCGCATAAAGTGACGAATTTTCTACAGCAACTGCCACATTGTTCGGCACTGATGGTTTCGGGTCATAGTGTCATGCGGTAGCCCCGTTCCGTCATCAGGGCTATCGCTTCTTTTTTTAACTCAGGGGTAAACTGTCGTTTCTAGTTCACTAAACACCTCCGTTATGGATGTAAGTTTAGCGTCCTGTTCATTCGGTCACATCATAGTAGACTGGTTGGCCAAGACGCTGGGTAGCAGCAATATCCGGGCGCTTAAATGTGCTACCGGTGCTCAAAAAACATCCCGATATCACTGGAGATAACAACTAGGGCCACTCTCGCTGTGGTTTCTGCACCAAAATCCATCTGGCGACAAACGGAAGTGGTCTTTTGTTAAATGTCGTACTGATTCCCGGGCAGGGGAAGCCAGTTCGCATTTCGACTTCTGTATAGAATTGGTGTTCAGCGCCAGTACGGCAGCATAAAGCGTCTTGGTTATGCGATACTGGCTGATAAAGCTTACTCAAGATATGCATTTCGCAAGGAGCTGAAATTGGGCTAAATCCGATTCTTTTACAAAAAGTTATGCAATTAGAGGACAACGCCGCCTGGTGTGGGAAATACAAAAAGTTATCGTGTTTATTATATGTTATCCAGGGGAACAAAACGATTATTCTTTGAATGAAAACACATTAATGTATTTTGGTTATGTCAAAATTACTACTGAGGATTATCCTTAAGAGTATATGAAATCATTATACATTCTTAAGTGCTGACTACGTTTATTGCTGTAAGGTTTTACTTTTTATCACTCATATTTATACAGCATCCAAAAAACAGTGGGTTTATCATTTTTTTGTGTGTGAAATGGAAGTTATATCACTCTCGAAATGTAAAAAAATTACAATTTTAAAATGCTATTTCTTTAAAATGTAAAAAATACTCATTGGTTAACAAAAGGGATAGTATGTTATGAAAATTGCGATAATTGGCCATACTGGTATGGGGGGGCAGTTACTAACACAAGAACTGCTTAATAGAGGGCATCAAATAACTGGTATTGCCATTGACGCTGAAAAAGCACCTTCTTTGAAAAACCTCACGTCAATAAAATGTAACATTTTAGATTGTGCGGTAAGTGAATTAGTCAATGCTATTCGAGATCATGACGTCGTAGTAAGTACGTTTTCTGGTGGTCATGAAGTAGATATTCTTGTTTATTATAGACAAGTCGAAGCTACTAGAAGGATCATACGTGCTTTCAAAAAAGCAAAAGGAAATTATCTTGTTTATATAGGTGGTGCCGCAAGTCTTTATGTGAAACCAGATTTACAAATGTTTGATGATCCACGTTTCCCCAAATGGTATTTTGGCATTGCCCCATCTGAACATCTTCGTTGGTTAGGAGAAATCACCCATGAATCTTTCTTTTTAGATGCTGCGGAGCGTAGAGAAAAAGGGATGTTAAGGGAAAATGAATCAGATATCGAACTAGAAAATGCTGTTGAAGGATGGACACATGTTCCTTTGCTAGAGGGATGCCGGGTAGCCTTAGACTTGTTTGAAGCTGATAAAAGTTTTAATTGGAGTTTTTTATCTCCTCCATGGTTTTATCGACCAGGAGAAAAAACAGGAAGTTATATTCTGGGGACTGACTTTATGTTAATGGACAGAGGGATTCCAGCGTCAATATCTGTTTCTGACTTGCAATTAGCCGTAGCAGATGAAGTTGAAACACAGCAACTTTTACATAAACACTGGACAGCTGCAAAGTCAACTTATTGATATTTAATTAAACTCTGCCCATGTTATAATGGTGCGGAGTTTATTTATGAGGCTTATTATGATTAATTTAAATAAAAATTTTTTAACTTTTTTGTTGTTTTCAACCTTTTCTTTAAATGCTGCTGAAAATGGTAATTATTCATATATGCCAGGTTCATCTAGTTTTTTTTCGGCTGCTATTCCTCCAGTGCCTGGTTTGTATTACTTGAATCAACTAACATATTTTCATCAAGAGTCATTATATGATGCTCATGGGAAGAAAAAAAATGTTGGGTTAGACGCGGAAGGATTTGTCAATAATTTTCGATTCATAAATGTATGGGATGTAAAACCATTTGGGATGACAGCATTTTCATCGCAATTGATTATCCCTATAGGGCGTTTGAGAATGAATCTCTCAACATATAATCAAAAAGGACATGACTGGGGAATTGGTGATGTTATATTCAATCCGGTATATGGTAAGTGGCAGCTAACTACATATTTTCATATGACTGCAGGGCTGGATTTTGTATTACCTACAGGAGGGTATGATAAAAAAGATGCCATCAGTATGGGTAAAAATTACTGGTCAATACAACCAGTTTTTGGATTCAGGTATGATAATCCAGATGGGATTGATATTGCAATTAATCCTCGATATTCTTTCAACACAAAAAATGACGATACAAATTATATAAGTGGAGAGTCTCTGTTTATAGACTTTATATTAGGGTGGCATTTCGGTTCTTTTGAGCCCGCTATACTTGGGGGATTCTGGAAACAAATAGGATCAGATAAAAATAATGGACATGAAATCGGTAACAGAGCGAGGAAGTTGACGATAGGCCCCGGCTTTTCATATCAATGGAGACAGTACAATTTTATTATTCAATATCAACATGATTATTTTGTAGAGAATTCTTCAGGTGGTGATACTCTTTGGTTTAATATCTCCATGCCTCTTGCTATAAATAATATGTAATTTATCTTGATAAATAATTGTATTTTTTTTGAATTCTGATTTAAGTGGTATTTGTACATTTTGGTTTTTAAATGAGTTGTAACCACTTATTTTGATATTCCTTCTGAGAAAGTTTTGACGATTCTTAATCTATATGTTTGATAAAATGTTAATCATATTAATTAAGGGTTAGTGATCCTTAATTAATATGGTGTGCAATTGTCTTTAATGCCGCTGTGACATTAAGGAAGGTGCGAATAAGCAGGTCATTTCTTCCCAAGCTGACTCGCTGATTAAAATTTCGCGGATCTGGGCCGATTTTTTTCCCGCAAACACATCGAATCAGCCTATTTAGGCTATTTTTTCCACCATTTCTGGCGTTATTTCCGGTTTTTACTGAGATCTCTCCCACTGACGTATCATTTGGTCCACCCGAAACAGGTTGGCCAGGGTGAATAACATCGCCAGTTGGTTATCGTTTTTCAGCAGCCCTTTGTATCTGGCTTTCACGAAGCCGAACTGCCGCTTGATGATGCGAAACGGGTGCTCCACCCTGGCACGGATGCTGGCTTTCATGTATTCGATGTTGATGGCCGTTTTGTTCTTGCGCGGATGCTGCTTCAAGGTTTTTACCTTGCCGGGACGCTCGGCGATCAGCCAGTCCACATCCACCTCGGCCAGCTCCTCGCGCTGTGGCGCTCCTTGGTAGCCGGCATCGGCTGAGACAAATTGCTCCTCTCCATGAAGCAGATTACCCAGCTGATTGAGGTCATGCTCGTTGGCCGCGGTGGTGACTAGGCTGTGGGTCAGGCCACTCTTGGCATCGACACCAATGTGGGCCTTCATGCCAAAGTGCCACTGATTGCCTTTCTTGGTCTGATGCATCTCCGGATCGCGTTGCTGCTCTTTGTTCTTGGTAGAGCTGGGGGCCTCAATGATGGTGGCATCCACCAAAGTGCCTTGGGTCATCATGACGCCTGCTTCGGCCAGCCAGCGATTGATGGTCTTGAACAATTGACGTGCCAGTTGATGCTGCTCGAGCAGGTGGCGGAAATTCATGATGGTGGTGCGATCCGGCAGGGCGCTATCCAGGGATAATCGGGCAAACAGGCGCATGGAGGCGATTTCGTACAGGGCATCTTCCATGGCACCGTCGCTCAGGTTGTACCAATGCTGCATGCAGTGAATACGCAGCATGGTCTCCAGCGGATAGGGCCGTCGGCCATTGCCCGCCTTGGGATAAAACGGCTCGATGACAGCGGTCATATTCTGCCATGGCAGAATCTGCTCCATGCGGGAGAGGAAAATCTCTTTTCGGGTCTGACGGCGCTTAGTGCTGAATTCACTATCGGCGAAGGTGAGTTGATGGCTCATGATGTCCCTCTGGGATGCGCTCCGGATGAATATGATGATCTCATATCAGGAACTTGTTCGCACCTTCCCTAG
>NZ_JAOWCH010000039.1:0-9537 GCF_030337065.1 Citrobacter sp. Cb004
GGTGATGCTGCCAACTTACTGATTTAGTGTATGATGGTGTTTTTGAGGTGCTCCAGTGGCTTCTGTTTCTATCAGCTGTCCCTCCTGTTCAGCTACTGACGGGGTGGTGCGTAACGGCAAAAGCACTGCCGGACATCAGCGCTATCTCTGCTCTCACTGCCGTAAAACATGGCAACTGCAGTTCACTTACACCGCTTCTCAACCCGGTACGCACCAGAAAATCATTGATATGGCCATGAATGGCGTTGGATGCCGGGCAACCGCCCGCATTATGGGCGTTGGCCTCAACACGATTTTCCGCCATTTAAAAAACTCAGGCCGCAGTCGGTAACCTCGCGCATACAGCCGGGCAGTGACGTCATCGTCTGCGCGGAAATGGACGAACAGTGGGGATACGTCGGGGCTAAATCGCGCCAGCGCTGGCTGTTTTACGCGTATGACAGGCTCCGGAAGACGGTTGTTGCGCACGTATTCGGTGAACGCACTATGGCGACGCTGGGGCGTCTTATGAGCCTGCTGTCACCCTTTGACGTGGTGATATGGATGACGGATGGCTGGCCGCTGTATGAATCCCGCCTGAAGGGAAAGCTGCACGTAATCAGCAAGCGATATACGCAGCGAATTGAGCGGCATAACCTGAATCTGAGGCAGCACCTGGCACGGCTGGGACGGAAGTCGCTGTCGTTCTCAAAATCGGTGGAGCTGCATGACAAAGTCATCGGGCATTATCTGAACATAAAACACTATCAATAAGTTGGAGTCATTACCAAAACATGCAAATATATCTTTTATAAAGTTCCTTATCGACTGCAATATAGCAGTAGATACAGATTTACTGAAAAGTCGGGATCTTTACGATGAAATCATTCAATACAAATCAAAAAGAGAAGATAAAAACTCATGTATATCGAAAAAACCAAGGTAATTCTTCCACTTTCAACGGAGCTGATAAGTAGAGTCAGACCGGCTTTGTTGAATAAATAAAATTTCGGGTACCAGATAAAACAACCTAAGCCAGCGTTATTTTTTCCCTCAGGCTGGAGGTGGTGGCTAATTGCCCATCAACGGTAATCACAATAGCTTCCATCCCCTCTATTTTATTGACCGTTTGTAAAATAATTTTCGGATCCAGGCCAAACAGTTTCGTCGTATAGATATCACAATTTATTGATTTATCAGAGATAATAGTTAAGGAAGCAACATTGCTCCTGACCGGATAGCCGCTATGGCTATCAAAAATGTGATGGTATTTATTGCCATTGTACTCGAAGGTTCTTTCATAGATACCTGAGGTCACTACCGACTGATTTCTTACCTTGATCTTTGCAACACTATGGCCTCTTGGCAGAAAGGGGTTCTGTATACCGACATCCCAATCGGGGCTTTTTTTAGGTGATTCGCCATAAACAAGCAAATTACCGCCAATATCAATCATGGCGGAAACTGGATCCTTTTCCTTAAAGAAATCCATGATCTTATCGCTGAAATACCCTTTCGCAATGGCGCCCAGGTCTATTTCAAGGCCTTCTTTGGCAAAAAACACCGATTTTTGATCATCGTCTAGGACGATATCGGCAGGATCTAAGCGCGCCAGGACCTGGCAGATCTCTTCCTGGCTGGGTACCCTTGCTTCATCAAAGCCAATTCGCCAAAGCTTAACCAGAGGACCAATGGCAATATTCAAAAAACTATTGGATTCCAGGCTATGATCTCTTCCCACCTTGATCAATTCATACAAATCCGGATCCACAACGACCGGTTCTTTGACCGCGGTTGTTTTCAAAAAAGACAATTGTGAGAATTCATTATTGGCGCTAAAAACTTGCTCGTAATGCCTTAACCTGTCACACGCCACTGTTAGCCACTTCTCAGCCTGATATCCCTTAAAATACAGGCGAATACTGGTCCCCATAAGATCGATCGCTTGATTGGCCTCTGTCATGAACTCTCCTTCTCACGACATGAGTATTGGGCGGTATCTTTATAACGCAGAAATGAATCAAGCAGATCCGTATCGATCGCCGACAGTTCCCTGTTGCGGTTATGCGCGATGAAGTAATCTATGTTCAACTGGTCAACGGGCAGTTCATAGATATTGTATTGTGAGGGGGAGGGTTCTATGGCCACACTTTCAGGGACAAAAGTAAGGCCCATACCGGCCATAGCAAGATTTTTCACCGTGGCTATTTCACTGCTTTCTACAATGATACTGGCCTTTATTTTATAAATACCCAACAAGTGATCGATCTGCATTCTGATGGCCGATCCCTTAGACGTTAACACAAGCTTCTGTCTCAATAGGTCTTCTATGGCAATACTCCCTTCCGCAAGAGTGGCGGTCTCTTCCTGATAAAGCTCGCTGGAGCTGGGGATCACGGCATAATACCGATGCTTCCCCCAGGAAACGGCACAAAGTGCGGGAGCAAGACAACTTGAGTTCTGTCCAATCCAAAAGTCCACTTCACTCTTTAACAGCCTTTTTTCATTGTTTTCTGGTATATCTTCCACCAGTTCGATTTGACATTCGGGATAGAGGGTCAGAAATTTCGGCAAAAAAAGCGGGATCAGGTAAGTGCCGATACTGGGTAAGATACCGATTTTTATCGTCGTCTTACCCATATCCGTTATCACATTGATTTGCCGACGCATATTGGAGTAAACCGTTTCGAGTGAACCAAGATAGTCATAGTAAATCTTGCCCTGCTCCGTTAAACGATAAGGCAGCTCATTGCGGTTGATGATCTGACAATTCAGTTCTGTTTCAATACGTTTAATGACCTGAGTTAAATAAGGTTGAGAGATACAGAGGGATTCGGCAGCCTTGCTGTAGTTGCTGAACTTAAGTAAAGCATCTATGTAACATAAGGCATTTTGACCCTTATATTTTGCCATTTGCTCTCCCCTCCAGGCCCTTTAACCTCCGCATTATAACAAATTACTTATCAGGTGCTAATGTATAGCTATTAGATAGCTTTTGCATACTGTGTTAAAACAATACCCAGAAATTACTTATGGCTATTACAGTACAGGAAACTATTAAATATGAACTATTTAGCAATTGTTGGCACCAATTCTAAGATGTCATCAAACCGCATGTTACTGCAATTTATGAAAGAGCACTTTCAGGAAGAGGCCCGGATAGAGCTCTGTGAAATAAAAGATCTTCCGGCTTTTTACGAAGCCGAAGATGACCAGATCCCTCAGGAAGTGGAAGCCCTGTCAGTTAAAATCCGTCAGGCTGATGGTGTGATCATCGCTACCCCAGAGTATGACCACACCATCACCGCAGCCTTAAAGAGCGCATTAGAATGGATCAGCTATACCAGTCAGGCCCTCACTGATAAACCGGTCCTGATTGTGGGAGCCTCCCATGGAGCCTTAGGCTCTTCCCGCGCTCAGGCCCATCTTCGTCAAATTCTTGATTCCCCTGAATTATCCGCACGACTTATGCCTGCCAGCGAATTCCTGTTGGGAAAATCGCAAAGCGCCTTTGATGCGAGAGGCACCTTAATCAATGAGGCTAAGCTAGCTGAACTCAATGAGATTTTTAGAGAATTTGTTCTGTTTACCGATCTTATTACAAAATTGTTATCAGACAAGACGGTCAGCAAAAAAGACAAAAAATTCGCCTGGCAAACTCAGGGGGCATAAAAGAAATGAAATTTACTGCAATTGTCGGAACCACGTCTCCGAAGTCCTATAACCGGACACTGCTTCAGTTTATGCAGACGCATTTTAAAAACAAAGCTGAAATTGAACTGTTAGAAATCAACGAAGTCCCTATGTTTAACCAGGACAGCCCATCTAACAATCCACAGCTACTGGAGATTAATGAAAAAATAGTGGCAAGCGATGGCGTCATTATTGCAACGCCAGAATATAACCACTCCATTCCTTCCAGCCTGAAAAGCGTTCTTGAATGGCTAAGCTACGAGTTTCATCCTCTGGATAGCAAGCCTGTTATGATTCTGGGCGCTTCTATTGATTATCAAGGCTCTTCTCGCGCTCAGCTGCACCTTAGGCAGATACTGGATGCTCCCGGGATCAATGCCAATGTGATGCCGGGTTACGAATTCTTGCTGGGCAATGCCAACAAGGCCTTTGACGAAAATGGTCAACTGAACGACGAAGGTGCTATCAACTTTTTGGAAATCTGCTTCTTAAGATTCATGCGTTTTGCCAAAATTTCGAATCAATTAAATGAAGAAGAGGATTTCTCTTTCGTGCCTGGCACCTATGAAGTACATGCCTTAGGTCATGGCGGTGCCCTTCCAATGAAGGTCTCCTTCAGCGAGAAGAAAATCGAAAGCATTTATATTGACACCGCCGGCGAAACAGAAGGTCTAGCTGACGTTGTATTTGTGAGAATTCCTGACAAGATAATCGAGGGGCAGACCCTGAATGTAGATGCGCTGTCCGGCGCATCAGAGACAAGCAACGCGGTGATCGATGGTGTTGCTAAGGCGGTTAAACTGGCTGGTGTGAACCCTGACATCCTGAAGAAACGTCCAAAACCAGCCAGTAGTTTGAATCGCGGCGATGAAGAGTACACCTGTGATGTGGTTGTGATTGGTGGCGGCGGCGCCGGCTTAAGTGCGGCAGCAACCGTCTTACAGCAAGGCAAAAGTGCCATCGTTCTTGAAAAATACCCGGCTGTTGGTGGTAACACTATTCGTACCGGTGGTCCAGTTAATGCTGCAGACCCTGAGTGGCAGAGATCTTTTCAGGAAAATCCGGGCGAAAGACATACTATCGAAGCGCTATTAAACACGGATGAACGTGATATTCACCAGGAATATCTGGCTGACTTCAGAGCGCTGAAAAACGAATTTGCTATTTACCAGGCACACTTTGGCGATAACAAGGGCTTTCTGTTTGACTCTCCGCTTCTGCACAGAATGCAGACCTATTTCGGTGGTAAACGTACTGACCTCCAGGGAAACAGCATCTATGGTCAATACGACCTGGTTAAGATCTTAACCGATAGAGCCTTAGAGAGCGTTAAATGGCTTGAAGACATCGGTGTTGAGTTTAGCAAAGACATAGTTTTTGCTCCTGTTGGCGCGCTATGGCGTCGGGGTCACAAACCAGTCAAAAAATATGGTACCGCCTTTATTCTTGCATTAAGCAAATATATTGAAGATATGTCTGGCACCATTATTACCGATAGCCCGGCAAAAGAATTCCTCATCGAAAATGGTGAAATTAAAGGGATTATCGCTACAGGCGTGAACGGACAAAAAATTACCGTTCATGCTAAAGCGGTTGTTCTGGCCAGCGGTGGTTTTGGTGCTAATACCAGGATGCTAAAACAGTACAACACATACTGGAGCCACATTGCTGACGATATCAAGACAACTAATTCCTATGCTATGACAGGTGACGGTATCCTTCTTGGCCAATCAGTAGGCGCAAGCTTAACTGGTATGGGCTTCACCCAGATGATGCCAGTAGCCGACCCGAATACAGGTGAGCTATTCAGCGGTCTTCAGGTACCGCCAGAGAACTTCGTCATTGTGAATAAACAGGGCAAACGCTTCATCAATGAATTTGCCGGGCGTGACGTTTTAACCAAAGCTGCGCTGGCTGAAAGTGGTCTCTTCTATCTGATTGCTGATGATGAGATCAAGAAAACTGCTGCGAATACCAGTCAGGAGAAAATTGACCGTCAAGTTGAAGCCGGTACCCTCTTTAGAGCTAATACTCTTGAAGAGCTGGCGATTAAAGTAGGCATGGATCCAGACATACTCGTGGATACCGTCAACAAATACAATAGCTATGTTGAGGCAGGTGAAGATCCTGAATTCCACAAAGATACATTTAGCCTGAAAGTAGAAAAAGCACCTTTCTATGCAACGCCCAGACAACCCGCTGTTCACCATACAATGGGCGGTCTGAAGATTGATGCCACCACCAGGGTTTTGGATGAACACGACCAACCGATTAAGAACCTCTATGCTGCCGGGGAAGTCGCAGGGGGTATCCATGCCGGTAACCGCCTCGGTGGTAATGCACTGGCTGATATATTTACTTTTGGCCGAATTGCAGGCCAAACGGCTATTGCAGAAATGAACTAAAACGCGCTCAATAAAAATTGATCGTGTAACTAGCCGTTAACCAAAGAGATTAGCCCCAAGTGGGTTAATCTCTTTTTTTTAAGCGGAATTTGCACCTTTTCTGCAAGAAAATCCCCCGTTTTTAGCCGTACTGATGAGCAGAATCAGGTTATCCACTAAATATGCAGCATCGGTGTAAAAGTAAGCGTCCAGCGAGAATAGTATTGAGGCGACCATTCCATTAACAAAGCCTCGTGGATGCTACTGGAACACATCAAGCAATGTGCGTTGTATAGAATAGTCAGAGGTGAAGAGACGCAGCTAGTAAAAGGTGTCCCATCTGGTCAAATGTCCAATCCGGGCTGCCGGATTGGTGGAGACGCAAATGGTAGCAGTACTGCAGAGAGTGTTCAGAATCAATGTGGTAGGTGGCGAAATGATGGTCCGTATGAATCTCTGATGACTTATGTCAGCAACAAAGAGCAGGCATGCCAGAAAGCGAGCGTGTTGCCTGAAAACCCCACCGGCTACGGGAATGTTTACCCCAAATATGATTTATTCAACAAAGCCGGTAAAAGGAAAAAATCACAGAGAGCACTTAACCAAAATGATATGCTGGGGCTTTAACCAAACTTCAGACTGAATCTGACGTTATATTTGGGAAGAAATAATAGCCTGTAAATCAGTGTCAGGCCATTTTGCCTTTTTGCATCCATTGCCCTACAACAATTTTGACGCAGTGTTGACACAAATCCAGCCTGATTAGCTCCCCATCACCAAATACAGAGCCAAACCCCGCAACACGGTCAACCGACAAAAACTCCTGAAATTCAGAATCGCCTAATTCAGCACGTCGACCGCAGCGGTCGCAGGTTTTGGCGGACAGAAACAAAACCTCGATACTACAAACGACGACTAGCACCCACTGCAGATCTTGCGTCGTATGCCGCCCGTGCCTGTTCGGCACGCGCCACGTTTTCATCCGCCCAGGCGATCAAGCTGACAAGCGGCGTGAGCAGCGATTCGCCCATGTCTGTCAGTTGGTACTCGACGCTCGGCGGCCTTGTTGGGAATACCTGGCGTAGGGCCATGCCGTCTCGTTCCAGATCGCGTAACGTCTGGGTCAGCATACGTCGGGAGATGTCCGGGATGGTGCGAAGGATTTCACTGAACCGATGTTCACGCTGCCCAAGCGTAATCACGATCAATATTGACCATTTGTCGCCAATGCGATCAAGTACGCCGCGCACCGAACACTGTTCAGTACATGTGTTCTCCATCCATCGCCGGTATCTAGGCGAGCAATCGATTTTTGCCCTTGGCGACTGCTCCAGCCTTCAGCCGGAGGGCGCGCAGCGGCCATTGCCGGCGACAGCCCAGGTCGCCAACCAGCAGGCGCTGCATCTGGCGCGGCACCTGCCCGATTGGCTGGACGGAAAACCAATACCACCGTTTCAGTTCCAAGATCTCGGTTCGCTGGTCTCGCTCAGCGATTACAACGCCTTCGGTACACTGGGGCGCTTTGGTTTCTTTAGGGGGGCTGCATCAAGGGACGCTTCGCGCTGGTCAGCCATGCTTATCTTTACCAGCGCCACCAGCTTTCGCTGCATGGCCCAGTCCGTACGGCAATACTGTGGCTGGCCGAGCGGATCAATGCATGGGTGCAGCCGCGTGTATTCGCATCAGTTAACTCAGACCAGTGAAGCCTTTTTGAGGCGACAGAGGTGTCTTGGTGCTCAACATGCACGTTCAGCACCGTCACCAGCTCGTGAGGTCAGTCGCTGCTGGCCTAGGTCCGGTGATGCTGCATACAATCTAACTGCCACGCATACACCACCAGCCGCAGATGACGATCTTCAAGCCTCCAGTTAATTAAATAGAGTCCTGTTTGCTGTAGTTGCAGGCCAATCGGCGTAGCTCCTTTATAGTATTGTCATGGTTAAAACTGTAATGCTGGGGATTTATGACATTAGAAGTAGCGAATGAAGAAAAGATTTCACACAAGGTAATTTTGGATACAGTGTTCTGGATTGAAGCAGATCTTTCGAGGTCAATGTCTACTATGATTATTGCCGAGAGGACCGGTTATTCTCAATGGTACTTGCAAAGATTGTTTAAACAGATTACCGGATATTCGCTAGCAAGATACATTCGGTTGCGAAGGTTGACTGTTGCTGCTGAACTCCTTAAAACCAGTGATCTTTCCATTGTGAATATATTTGTTCAGGTGGGGTTTGATGATAGTGCAACTTTTTGCAGAGTATTCCGGCGGCATTATGGCCTAGGGAAGGTGCGAACAAGTTCCTGATATGAGATCATCATATTCATCCGGAGCGCATCCCAGAGGGACATCATGAGCCATCAACTCACCTTCGCCGATAGTGAATTCAGCACTAAGCGCCGTCAGACCCGAAAAGAGATTTTCCTCTCCCGCATGGAGCAGATTCTGCCATGGCAGAATATGACCGCTGTCATCGAGCCGTTTTATCCCAAGGCGGGCAATGGCCGACGGCCCTATCCGCTGGAGACCATGCTGCGTATTCACTGCATGCAGCATTGGTACAACCTGAGCGACGGTGCCATGGAAGATGCCCTGTACGAAATCGCCTCCATGCGCCTGTTTGCCCGATTATCCCTGGATAGCGCCCTGCCGGATCGCACCACCATCATGAATTTCCGCCACCTGCTCGAGCAGCATCAACTGGCACGTCAATTGTTCAAGACCATCAATCGCTGGCTGGCCGAAGCAGGCGTCATGATGACCCAAGGCACTTTGGTGGATGCCACCATCATTGAGGCCCCCAGCTCTACCAAGAACAAAGAGCAGCAACGCGATCCGGAGATGCATCAGACCAAGAAAGGCAATCAGTGGCACTTTGGCATGAAGGCCCACATTGGTGTCGATGCCAAGAGTGGCCTGACCCACAGCCTAGTCACCACCGCGGCCAACGAGCATGACCTCAATCAGCTGGGTAATCTGCTTCATGGAGAGGAGCAATTTGTCTCAGCCGATGCCGGCTACCAAGGAGCGCCACAGCGCGAGGAGCTGGCCGAGGTGGATGTGGACTGGCTGATCGCCGAGCGTCCCGGCAAGGTAAAAACCTTGAAGCAGCATCCGCGCAAGAACAAAACGGCCATCAACATCGAATACATGAAAGCCAGCATCCGTGCCAGGGTGGAGCACCCGTTTCGCATCATCAAGCGGCAGTTCGGCTTCGTGAAAGCCAGATACAAAGGGCTGCTGAAAAACGATAACCAACTGGCGATGTTATTCACCCTGGCCAACCTGTTTCGGGTGGACCAAATGATACGTCAGTGGGAGAGATCTCAGTAAAAACCGGAAATAACGCCAGAAATGGTGGAAAAAATAGCCTAAATAGGCTGATTCGATGTGTTTGCGGGAAAAAAATCGGCCCAGATCCGCGAAATTTTAATCAGCGAGTCAGCTTGGGAAGAAATGACCTGCTTATTCGCACCTTCC
>NZ_JAOWCH010000040.1:0-40000 GCF_030337065.1 Citrobacter sp. Cb004
ACCGTACTGGCTAAAACCTACGGCGGTGCTGCTCGTGCATTCGACCAGATCGATAACGCGCCGGAAGAAAAAGCTCGTGGTATCACCATCAACACTTCTCACGTTGAATATGACACCCCGACTCGCCACTACGCACACGTAGACTGCCCGGGCCACGCCGACTATGTTAAAAACATGATCACCGGTGCTGCGCAGATGGATGGCGCGATCCTGGTTGTTGCTGCGACTGACGGCCCGATGCCGCAGACTCGTGAGCACATCCTGCTGGGTCGTCAGGTAGGCGTTCCGTACATCATCGTGTTCCTGAACAAATGCGACATGGTTGATGACGAAGAGCTGCTGGAACTGGTAGAAATGGAAGTTCGTGAACTTCTGTCTCAGTACGATTTCCCGGGCGACGACACTCCGATCGTTCGTGGTTCTGCTCTGAAAGCGCTGGAAGGCGAAGCAGAGTGGGAAGCGAAAATCATCGAACTGGCTGGCTTCCTGGATTCTTACATCCCGGAACCAGAGCGTGCGATTGACAAGCCGTTCCTGCTGCCTATCGAAGACGTATTCTCCATCTCCGGTCGTGGTACCGTTGTTACCGGTCGTGTAGAGCGCGGTATCATCAAAGTTGGTGAAGAAGTTGAAATCGTTGGTATCAAGGATACTGCTAAGTCTACCTGTACTGGCGTTGAAATGTTCCGCAAACTGCTGGACGAAGGCCGTGCTGGTGAGAACGTTGGTGTTCTGCTGCGTGGTATCAAACGTGAAGAAATCGAACGTGGTCAGGTACTGGCTAAGCCGGGCTCTATCAAGCCGCACACCAAGTTCGAATCTGAAGTGTACATTCTGTCCAAAGACGAAGGCGGCCGTCATACTCCGTTCTTCAAAGGCTACCGTCCGCAGTTCTACTTCCGTACTACTGACGTGACTGGTACCATCGAACTGCCGGAAGGCGTTGAGATGGTAATGCCGGGCGACAACATCAAAATGGTTGTTACCCTGATCCACCCAATCGCGATGGACGACGGTCTGCGTTTCGCAATCCGTGAAGGCGGCCGTACTGTTGGTGCGGGCGTTGTTGCTAAAGTAATGAGCTAATTATTGATTAATTAGCTTTGAGCTTAAAAAGGGCGCTTCGGCGCCCTTTTTGCTGTCCGCGATTTAGCTGTTGTCATATTTATTCGCATTTTTCATTCATTCTCCCGCTGCGTAAATAGCGTTGTGCTATTGTAATCATAACTATTCTCATTTACACTTTGCGCAGAAATTGAACGGGAGCGATCATGTACGTTTGTTTGTGTAATGCGATAAGTGATAAAAAAATACGTCAGGCTGTTCGCCAGTTTCATCCTCAGTCCTTTCAGCAATTGCGTAAATTTATTCCTGTTGGAAATCAATGCGGTAAGTGCATTCGTGCTGCCCGCGAAGTCATGCAGGATGAATTAACGCAAATGCCAGAATTTAAAGAGATCGCCTAAGTCACACTCTTTTTTTTGACATCCCTGTAGCCCCATCTACGCTCTAAGAGTGGAAGCGGAGGGACTATAAAATGAAAGGTGATGTTAAAATCATAAATTATCTCAATAAACTATTGGGAAATGAGCTTGTCGCAATCAACCAGTATTTTCTCCATGCTCGTATGTTCAAAAACTGGGGACTGACTCGCCTCAATGATGTTGAGTACCATGAATCTATCGATGAGATGAAACACGCTGATAAATATATCGAGCGTATTTTATTCTTAGAAGGGCTCCCAAACTTACAGGATCTTGGTAAGTTGGGTATAGGCGAAGACGTTGAAGAGATGCTGCAATCCGATCTTCGACTCGAACTCGATGGGGCTAAAGATTTACGTGAAGCCATTGCCTATGCCGACAGCGTCCATGACTACGTTAGCCGGGATATGATGATCGAAATCCTTGCTGATGAAGAAGGTCACATTGACTGGCTGGAAACGGAACTGGATCTGCTCCAGAAGATGGGACTTCAGAACTATCTTCAGGCACAGATTCGCGAAGCGTAGACGCAAACTTTGCAGAGCGGCAGGCCTGCCGCTCCTTTCAGTACCCGATAACACCTGAGCTTTGCGCGCTGAAAATCAACCAACCTGCCAGTCCAAGCCACGGACCGAACGCAATAAGCGGTATCGACGTCCTTCGGGTAAGGCGTAGGATCAGCCACCAGACAATGCCTAGCAACGATGCAGCGAGTAAAATGGGCGGTAGCGCTGGCCATCCACACCAGGCCCCCATCGCCGCCAATAGCTTAGCGTCACCCAGGCCGATGCCCTCTTTGCCCGCAAGTATTTTGCATCCCCACCAGACCAGCCAGAGCGTCAGATAGCCAGCGACAGCGCCGTACAGCGCGTTGGGTAACATCTCTCTGTCGTAAACGCTGTGATATAGCAGACCGAGCCAGAGCAGCGGCAGCGTCAGCACATCCGGCAGCAGGTACGTCCGGAGATCAATTTGCGCCAGGGCGAAAATAAACCAGAACAGCGTCATGATGGCAATCGCATCTGATATTGAAGAGACAAACGCGGCGCTAAGCGCAAAAACACAAGAACACGCCAGTTCAGTCAGTGGGTAACGCCATGAAATGGGCTGCGCGCAGGCCTGGCACCGCCCCCGCTGCCACAGCCAACTGAATAGTGGAATAGTGTTACGCACCGATAGCCTGTGCTGGCAGTGCAGACAGTGCGACGGAGGCCAGGCGATATTCCATGTTTCGCTGTGCCGATGCTCAATCATGATCGGCAGTCGATAAACCACTACATTCATAAAGCTGCCGACTATCAGCCCGACAAGCGCCATTGCTGCAATGTTAATGAGTTCCGTCATTTTCCCACCGGATAGAGTTCAAGGGCTTCCACCGCAATCTCCCCGGCGACCGGGCGGGCGCTAAACGTGAGTTGCGAAACCTGTATTCCCTCATTTTGTAGGGTATTAAGCCACGCAAATAATGGTTCGGTTTTGACAACGGGAAGCGAGATCGCAAAATGATCGGGAGTGGATGTCACCACGCTGATATTCAGATCTGCCTGCTGCGCGCTATGTTGTATCAGTGCCGGATCGGTCTTTGTGCCCGGTCTACCGGCAACTAATCCGCGACGCTGAATCGCCTCATTTACCCACTGGATCTCACTCCTGAGACGATCATTTTCCTCCCCCTGCTGTGCAATAGCGTTATCCAGGGGCTGAACCACGCCGTACCAGAATCCCGCCAGCAGACAGAAAATGGCGAGGAATATCAGACTGCGTTGCTCTCTGCCGTTTTTTTCGCTCCACCAGCTATTCATATTCATTTGCGCTCCTTCAGGGTCAGCCGGACGCTACCTGTCGTCCCTTCTGGCGGTTGAGTCAGGATAAATTCGTCGTTTGTCTGCACCATAAAGCGGCGAAGATGTTCCGGATCGCGAACGTTGAGCGTCAGGGTAAAAAGGCGTTGTTCGAGCCGGTAGTTGACCTCGCGGATGGTAAGCCCCGGCAATGTGCTTAATCGGGTCTGAAGCTGAGTCAGTAACGTCAGCACATCCGGATAGCGATCCCTCGCGGACGATTCGAAGAAATATTTAAAATTGCTGTTGCGGTTATCACCTGGGAAATAGCGGTTCCACAGGGTGGCACCTTCAGCTGAGAGCGCCTGTTTCTGTTGATGAAGCTGCCAGAGCATCACCCCTTTCAGCCCTGAGAAGAGCGCTATCGCCAGGGCAAATGTTGCTATGGCGGCATATTTCAGCAGACGCGGGGTCGGTTGTGTCGGGGGCAAAGGGCGGAAGCTGCCGTGTAATACGTTAATGTCCTGAATATTATCGCCATTGCAGGCGCACGCCAGCGGCGGCTGCCAGTCAAGGTATTCGACATAAGCGTGAGGCACAGGAAGCGGGCTGGCGCTGATGATTTTTTGCTCTGTATGGCTGGCGAGTAAATGCGTGAGCAGTGCTTCACTCAGCACGCCTGTTTTCCACGCGTCGTAACGGATTAACCATCGCTCATCTTGTTTTAGCAGACTCCAGCTATCCGTGACATACGGCAGCCAGAAACCATCCGGAACGATATGCGTCAACGTCACGCCAGCTGTGCGGAAAGTCGTCAATAGATCGTTCAGCGTGGTCCTGGCGATCCCGGCGAGATGGAGCGTGTTTTCTTCTCTGGCGAGAACCGTCCAGTGCAGGCTGTCTGTATTACCGACAACGGCGTCCTCCACCAGCCAGCCCAGCGTTTGTTCACTGATTTTGTAGTTTTCCGTCGGTAATTCGACGCGGCGAAAACAGAAATAATCAGGCGACAGGAACAGGCAGGCGTTACCGGCATCAGGCAGGTCGGCCAGCGCGTTTGGCTGGAGGTAATCCGCCTGTTCAACAATAACCGGAAGTTGTGCCTCGTTGGGGCAGCACCATTCCAGTTTTCCCGGCAGCGGACGTAGCAGTAATGTGTCTGGCGTCATTTAGTTCCCTTTAATGGTCGCGCGCCACGCTTTTGCGGGCTGTAATAAACAGAGCCTTTCTTTTGGGATCGTATTCCAGCTGGCTGATGGTGCTCCCGGCGCTATCGCCCTGTTCGATAGTCGTTTCAAGGCGGAAGTAACGACTGGTCGCCACCGCAATGCTTTTGAATGTGGTCTGCGACAGCTTATGAGTCGGATTATCCTTATCGAATGTCTTTAACAACGTCTCAATGCTGATTTTGCGTCCTTTGCGTGGGGTATCAAAAAAGCGCTCAATCTCGCGTGGCGGGACAGCATTACTGAGCATCGCCGCAAGCAACGGTGCATCCCGGCGCGTCAGGGTGTTGATGTTGATTTTTAGCTCATCATCAGGCAGCGCGCAGAGTAGCGGGGAGATTTGCTGGTAAAGAGAAAGCGTCATCCCTTTGATTTGTTTGAGCTCACTGATTGACCAGATACGTCGTCCGCCAATGGTGTGGGGGTCGTTACTTGTTTGGTAATACTCATTTTCGGCACCGGAGGCGCGTGGAATATCGTCGTTATCGATGTAGTCGGCGATAGCATCAACCAGCGCCTCAGCCTGGGCATTGGTGACGCCAATGTTGTCCAGCAGCGCGAGAAAGACGCTCACGCTGGCGGGCGGCTCTTTCATTCGGTCGGTCGGGGCGTTAATCAGCGCATTAATGTTGTAACAGGCCTGCTCGTCAGATAGCTGCCAACTGACAACGTCGCCGCTGGCGAGCTGAATACGCTGCGGCTGCGCCCAGAGCTGCTCGTGAGTGAGGTATTTCTCATTATCCCGCAGGTCCTGTTCAAGAATACGCATGGCCTGGCTTTCAGCCAGCTCTGCCAGCCAGTTTTGCTGTAGCCGCATCCGGGTGTAGCTGGTGCGTTTGAGGTTGATCTGGTAGCGCACGGTCATTTCGCTGGCCAGCGCCGCCATAATTGCCAGGATCATCAGCACTACCAGCAGCGCCACGCCCTTTTGCCGGGTCATTGCTGTTCTCCTGGCTGGCGGTTCTCTGGCCACAGCGTCAGACGAGTTATTGTGCCGGAATCAGCAAGTTTAAGAGTGACTTCCATCGCGCCAGGAGATGGGATTGTCGCCGTGTCCGTCCACGCTTTCTCTTTACTGTTGTAATAACGCAACGTGAAGGCGTTCACACCATTGAGCATCGGCTGAGTGATGGCCGGAGTTGCATCTTCCGGGTAGCGCCAGAGCGTGCGGTATAAAGTATAATCCTGCAGATACCACTGAACTCGCTGGATATCGGGCGCGCAGCAGGCGCCAGGATAACTGTTACTGCTGGCTGTCGTCAGCATCAGCGTCTCTTTTTCGCCCTGCAATTCGGTTACCGGCACCCGCTGTCGGATATCTTTATCCAGCAAATTGACGGTACGCACGATAGCGGAAAAACGCTGCTGATGCTTTTTGGTCTGCTCGTTACTGTCAATTGTCGTCGTCAGCATCTGCGCCGTCAGCAGGCTGAGCATGGCGAACAGGGCAATAGCCAGTAAAACTTCCAGCAGGGTAAAGCCGTGCTGTTTCTCAGGGCCGGGAGACATTTTGCGGTCCTCCTTGCGGCGAGGGGATAAAGCGCTGCAGGCGGATCTGCTGTTTGTCCTCAAGAGCGACGTCTGCTGTCCAGGTGCTGAGGCCGGAAGCATCGGCGGGTGAGACTGTCAACGACCAGTCCCAGCGGCGTTTACCCATAATGCTGCTGCCTGTCGCTGTTTTAGCGGGGCTCTGCCCGGCCAGTTGATAGGTTTTGAGCACATTATCTGCTACCCAACCGGCAAGCACCTGTTCTTCCATTTTTGCGGTGGCGCTAACCTGACCGTGCAGGCTGTTGAGTAGCGCGAGAGAGCAGGTGGCGAAAATGAATATCGCCAGCAGCACTTCCAGAAGCGTCATTCCTGATTGCCTTTGGCTCATCGGCTTTCGCCTCGGGTGAGCACCAGCGGCAGCCCGCCAGTGCTGGCGAGCGTGAACAGCAGCGTATTATTTTTACGGCTGCGGATGTGTAGCGTAAACGGCGTAATTTCACCGTCCGGGTGAATCAGAATTTGCGGCGTGCCGACGGATTGCCTGGCGAGCGACGCTGGGAACAGAGCCACCTGCCAGTCATTTTCCCACTTGCCCTCGGTCGCCAGGCGATAGAACTGGGTTGGCGTCTGCCAGCGATTGCCAATCGGTGTGACGATGCGCCAGCCTTGTTCGCGGATCTCAATACCGGTACTGCGGTCCTCCATGGTTGACCAGTCAGCGGCATATTCAGTCAGTGCCGCCAGCTGTTCAACTGCGGTAATCGCTTTCGCAGTATCATTTTGTCGCCCGTAGGTCATCATCACCAGCGAGGCGCCAAGCGCGATAATCGTCAGCACCAGAATGACCTCCAGTAGCGTGAATCCCTTCTGCCTCATTCCGATTATTTCGCTTTACCCAGTTCCCAGTTAGTAATGTCGTCAGTGGTGCCGGGTTCACCGTCCTGACCTGCGGAGAGAATATCGTAATCGCCGTGTTCACCAGGGCTAACCAGCAGATACTCATTACCCCAGGGATCCTGTGGCAGACGCTTGATATATCCCTTCGCGTTGTAATTTTCCGGGATTGGGCTGGCGGTCGGTTTTTCGACCAGCGCCTTTAACCCCTGTGCCGTCAGCGGATAGCGATAGTTATCCAGTTTGTACATATCCAGCGCATTCTCCAGCGCCACGATGTCGCTGACGGCTTTCTGGTGATCGGCTTTGTCTTTATTGCCCATTAAACTGGGGACGACCAGGCTTGCGAGGATGCCCAAAATAACCAGCACCACCATCATCTCCAGCAGCGTAAATCCTCGCTGCTTATGTGCATCACTATTCACGTTTTATCCTTAACTTACCAATGAGTTGAGTTGCAAAATGGGTTGCAGAACCGAGACGATGATGAACAGCACAATCATCGCCATCGTAATAATCAGCGCGGGTTCAAACAGCGCCAGCGTCAGCGCAATTCGGTTTTGTAGCAGTGTTTCCTGCTGGTCGGCGGCGCGCGCCATTAGCTCGCTGAGCTGGCCGCTTTTTTCCCCGGAGGCAATCATGTAGAGCATCATCGGCGGGAAGAGATCGCATTTTTCCAGGGCGAGATGAAATCCTGAACCCTGGCGCACGCGCTCCGCGGCCTGACCCAGCCGCTGACTAATTTCTCGGTTACCGATGCCTTCGGTTGCCAGCGTCATCCCTTCCAGCAGCGGAACGCCGCTGATATTGAGAATGCTCAGGGTGCGCAGATAACGGGCGCAGTGGATAGCGCGCAGCAGGGCGCGACTGGGTTTGAAATCAAGAAGCCAGCGGTCAAGCAGATGCCGTTTGCCGGGACGGGTGAGCCAGTGGCGAAACAGGAAAAAGGCAATCAGCAGCAATGCGATTACCCACAATCCGTAGTCGCGCATGGCACCACTGATTGCCAGCAACACGCGCGTGGACATTGGCAGCGCTTCTTTCATATGCAGAAACTGCTCCACGATTTTGGGCACTACGGTGGTGAGCAGGATAGCGACGACGGCGATCGCCACGCTGGTCAGCAGGGAAGGATAAATCAGTGACTGGATGAGTTTACTGCGCGTTGCCTGGCGTAACTCATTGTAGTCAGCCAGCTTTTCCAGCACACAGCCGAGCTGTCCGCTTTTTTCACCGGCTTTCACCAGCGTGCGGTAAATGGAATCGAAGATCCGCGGCCAGGCGGCCAGCGATTCGGAAAGCGTATGTCCGGCGAGGATCCGTTCGCGCAGGTCGTGTAGCACCAGCCCCAGTTTATTATTTTTGTTCTGCCGGCCAATAACAAACAGCGCCTCTTCAAGCGGTAGCGAAGCGTTGGCCAGTGTGGCGAGCTGGCGGGTGAACAGCGCCAGTTCACTGCCGCTAAGCCGTAAACGAGGCGTTTTTTTTACCGTCCGTAACAGCGAAATGACCTTTTTCTCATTTAACACCAGCGGGTGCAGACCCTGGGCGCGCAGCGCCTCGCGCGCCTCTTTGCTGCTGGCGGCATCCAGCGTTCCACGGTGAGTCGTGCCGCTGTCATCCATTGCCTGCCATTGATATTTCATCGTGTATCCTCTTGCGCAGAGGTGACGCGCATGACTTCCTCAAGCGTGGTCTCGCCTGCCAGCACGCGCAGCAGGCCGTTCTCCCGCAGGCTCCGGCTTTGCTGGCGCAGGCACTGCTCCAGGGCGTGTTCATCGGCGTCGCGATGGATGATGTTGCGCATAGTTTTATCCACCAGCATAATTTCATGAATCGCCAGTCGCCCCTGATAGCCTGTTCCCCGACATTCGCCGCATCCGCAAGCCTGCCAGATTGTCTGAACGGTGGGATCGAGCGCGTGCAGGAGGGATTTCTGAGAGTCAGGAATGGGAGCATGCGCGCGGCAGGCCGGACAGAGGCGACGCACCAGGCGTTGGGCGATAACGCCGCTTAGCGATGATGAGAGCAGGAAAGGTTCAACGCCCATGTCCCGTAATCGGGTGATCGCACCGCAGGCGCTGTTAGTGTGCAGTGTGGAAAGCACCAGATGTCCGGTGAGCGATGCCTGAACCGCTATCTGCGCGGTTTCGGCGTCACGAATTTCGCCGACCATGACGATGTCCGGATCCTGGCGCAGGATGGCACGCAGTCCCCTGGCGAAAGACATATCCACCCGGCTGTTTACCTGGGTTTGTCCGACGCCTTCCAGCTCGTACTCGATGGGATCTTCGACGGTCAGGATATTACGCTGGGGGGAATTCAGCTCGGCGAGAATCGCATACAGCGTGGTGCTTTTTCCCGACCCCGTCGGGCCGGTGACGAGAATGATGCCGTGCGGCTGCTGTACTAAACCCTTCAGCCGCAGGCTATCCACCGGCGACATCCCCATATTCTCCAGCGTCAGGCGCAGACTGTTTTTATCCAGCAGACGCAGAACAGCTCTTTCGCCGTACTGCGAGGGCAACGTCGAAACGCGGACGTCAATATTTTTGCGTCCGAGGCGCAGGGAAATACGCCCATCCTGCGGCAGTCGTTTTTCGGCAATATCCAGTCGCGCCATGACTTTGATACGTGAAATCAGCAGCGGCGCCAGTTTTTTAGCGGGCTGAAGGACTGGCTTGAGGACACCATCGATACGAAAACGCACCACCAGCGATTTTTCGAAGGTTTCGATATGCACATCCGACGCGCCTTCCTTCACGGCTTCATGAAGAACCGCGTTGATCAGGCGGATAACCGGTGCGTCGTTTTCATCACTGAGCAGATCGGCGTTGTCGGGTAACTCTTCGCTCAGCGCCGTCAGGTCGATCTCCTGATCGATATCCTGGGCAATCTGCCGGGACTCTCCGGCGCCGTGCTGGAAAAGTTGATCCAGGTGGTCGTCAAATTGCGCTGGCGTCAGGCGGCTGAAGCGCTGGCAGGCAACGCTGGCCTCCAGTACGTTTTCCAGCGGCGTGTCGGTGCGGTAGAACAATTCATCCGCCGCGACCGCGATACCAAATTTTTGCCCCTGTGCGTAATTAAGCGGCAGAGGATGCTGGGGAGGAATGCGCGTCCATAAGTCAGTCATGTTGGATCATTCCCGGAAGGGATTGCGCGATGGCTGGCTGTTGGGCTCATCGGACGACACATCGAAATTCAGCTCTTTAAGCATCGGGCGTTCTTCGTCCTTCACGCCAAGCAATCCACTGGATTGCTTATCAATACGCTGCTGCTGTAAATCACGAAATCGGGTGTACTTATCCTTTGAGAGCGAACGATAAACCTCGTCGTCGCGAATAATGGTCGGCCTGATAAAGACCATCAAATTACGCTTCGCATTTTCCGTTGAGGTGTAGCGGAATAGCTGTCCGAGTACAGGGATATCGCCCAGCAGCGGTACTTTGGAAACCTGCTCTTTGCTTGAATCATCCAGCAGGCCACCCAGCACCACGGTTTCGCCGCTTTTGACCAGCACGGCATTCTGGATAGTGCGGGTGTTGAACGTTGGGCCGAGATCGCTGGCGTTACCGGAAGCGGTATCGACGCTCGACACTTCCTGCTCGATCTCCATCAGCACCGCGTCGCCTTCGTTGATTTGCGGTGTGACCTTCAGTTTGGTGCCGACGGTTTTACGTTCGACCGTATTAAAAACGTTGTCGCCGGAGGTCGTTTGCGAGCCGGAAAGCACCGGCACATCCTGGCCGACATTAAACGACGCTTCTTTGTTATCCAGCGTCACAATGCTGGGGGTGGCGAGGATATCGTTTTTGTTGTCGGAGGAGATCGCGGTGAGCAGGACGCTCCAGTCCCCCTCAAAGAAGCCCGTCGCCAGGCCGTTAAAACTGCTTAACGCGCTGGCGATAGGGTTGTCGCTGGTCATCGAACCATTTTTATCAAACTGGCGCGCGCCTCTTGATGCGTCGAAAATCGGCAGCCCCGTTTTGGTAAACTGCTGACCGCCGACGTTGCTGTTGGCCCACTGCACGCCAAGATTCAGGCCGTTGCCATCCTGGACTTCCACAATGATGGCTTCAACCAGTACCTGTGCGCGGCGAATATCCAGACGAGCGATGACTTTTTCCAGCTCCTGCATGGTGCTCTGGTCTGCGGTAATGACCACCGAGTTGGTTTGTTCATCGGCGTTAATCGAGACATCCCGGGAAGGGGTAGCCACGCTCTGCGAAGACGACTGCTTGTCTTCCGTCAGTTTGGTTGACACGCCGGTCAGCACTTCAACGATTTTAGTGGCTTTGGCGTATTTCAAATAGAACACGCGAGTATTGCCCTGCGTGGTCTGTTCGATATCCAGTTTAGCGATTAAAGATTTCATCCGCTGGCGCACATTGTCCGGCCCGCTGATAAGAAGGGCGTTGGTGCGCTTGTCGGCGACAATTTTAGGCAGCAGGATCTGCGTTGGGTTTTCCTTTGACTCTTCGCGAATCAGGCTGTTAATTACATCAGATAAATCAACTGCCGAGGCGTAGCGCAGTTTGATAAGCTCACGTTCCTGAGTACCGATAACATCGACCCGTTTCACAACCTCAAGGATGCGATTGACTATATTGGCTTTGCCGGTGATCAACAGCGCATTAGAAGGATCATAATGTACGACGTTGCCGATGCCGCCGCTGTCCATCATCTGGCGTAATAGCGGAGCCAGATCGCGTACCGGGACATTTTTCAGCGCCACGACGCGGGTGATAAATTCATCGCCGACCGCTGGTTGCGACTGTGCCAATACTTTCCCCGGCGCGGTCTTAAGCGTTGCGGAGCGAACAACCTTCAGCAGGCCGTTATCCAGGGTGATAACCGAGTAGCCGTAGATATCGAGAACGCTGAGAAAAAACTGGTAGTATTCCTCCTCGTTGAAACTGTCAAAGCTGCGAACGGAGATTTTTCCCTGGACGGACGGATCGATCAGAATGGTTTTGCCCATTTGCTTACTGACCGAGGTAATAAACTCCCGGAGATCCGCATCCTGGAAGTTTGCCGAATATTGCGCTGACATGGTTTGAAATGGAAAGGCGCAAAACTGGAGCGCCAATATCCATGCAGCCGTTTTTTTAATTCCTTTGCGCAATTTTGTCGTCCTTAAGGTTAATCATTCTCAGTAACGGATACATTCACCAACGCTTCCTGACCGTTTCGTATCACGGTAAACTGGGCAGAGTTTAAGGTTACAAATTCCTGTAGTGCCGCTTTTGCTGACGTTTCCTGAGTTAGCGGATGGTTGTTCATTTTGATCGCAATATCGCCTGGCCTGAGTCCGGTTGCTATAAAACGTTCAACCGGACCACGGGCGTTTAATCTGACGCCCTGTAGCGCTTCCTGCTGATAGATAAAGTTGGTAATAATGATGTCGCTGAGGGAATGTGGCGCGCTGTCATGTGGCAGCGATGGTGCCGGCACCCTGGAGGATATATCAGGCTCATCAATAAAAACGATGCGTTGCCGGGAGCCATTGTTATCAATCGTCACGCTATTATTATCAATGTCCGTAATTTTTACGTCAGGGAGATCGTCAAGTTTATCTCCGGTACTGTAAAATTTTGCTTTCTCATTAATGGTGATAATAGCCTGTGAACGTGTTTTTAGCGTGCTCGCAATAATGCCATTTAGCTGGAGATTGAGCATCGAATTTTTAATTGAAACATCTTCTTTATTATCAGTCGCGTTTTCCTTACTGTTTTTCGGTAAATTCATTGGCAGCCTGAGGACAACGGACGTTATTGAGTGACTGGTTTTGTTTTTCGTATTGATAAAATCAATAAATAATCTATAGGCATATAACGAATGAATAATAACAATGACACCGACAAAAAACATAACGCAGTACAGCACATCGTTACGCTTTCTCTTAAATATAAAGGTAAATTGCTTCGCGATAACATCCATTGTTAATAGCATGCCTGTTCTTTTCGGGAGAAGCATGATATAGGCTTACTTTCAGGTTTTCAATTTAATCGTCGGAACATGTCGTTTAATTCAAATATAAAAAATTGATAATATTTACCTGACATATAATAAGTTAAATACCCGCATCAATTACTGGAACTTATCGATGACTGAACGCGAATTACCGTATGCAATTTACTCTTTTTCGCAACATACCCTTATCAAGAATATCTTTATTCATGAGCTGGGCGCTGGCGATGTGGGCGTATTATGCGGCAAACCGGGGTGTGGTAAATCGACGCTTATTTATCAGTTAGGTAAGGATTTTCCCGGCAGGGTAGTGGTGTTTACCGCCACTGGTTTCTCTGGTTTCTGTCAATTGACACACACGGCGTGTACGCACGGAAAACTCCAGCCAGACTGGCGAGATGTGAGAATTAGCCGTTTCTGGTCAACGCTGATGCCTGCCCTTAGTCCGGCAACGCAACCAATAATAATTGTCATTGATAATGCTGACGCGCTCGCCAGACATCTTCCGGCATTTGTCGATAATTTCCGTCATCTGGCGGCTTCATTTGACGCTGGCGCCAGCTTGCTACTGGTGGGGGGCGAAGCGCTCAGGCGTAACCGACGACTTAAACGGCGTGTTACGCTGTCGGCGAGCATCGCTGCGCCGACGGACGATGAATATCTTGATTTTATGCATCAACAGCAACTGCGTGAGGCGGATGGCGAGCCTGTGCGGATGCGTCATGAATTTGTGCGCAAAGCGGTTCGGGCAGTGCAGGGAAACCTGGCGTTGCTGGGGCGCATCGCCCGGGCGGCGAGAAAAATAGCAACGGACAGGCAAGCGGATGTGTTAACCGCTCAACAGGAAAGATTGTTGCTGGAAACATTTACTCTCCGTTCTTGCGTATTGCGCAAGGTAATACTGCCCGGACTTTACGCTGCGCTGGCTTTGACGTTCGGCTGGCTGGCGGTTGATGTTTTTCCCCTTCAACTTCCTGTGCCCGCCGGATTAACGGTGGCGATGACGCAAAAAAAGGAAAACCTGCCGGATATTGGCGACGCACGGGGAGGATTACGCGATGCCATGCAGCAATTATTCAGCGTCTGGGGATTCGACACAGCGCATGACGAGGCATGGTGTGACCAGGCCGATCGCGCTGAGTTGGTGTGCGAAAGCGGCAAGGAACGTTTAGATAACCTCATCAGGCGCGGGTTGCCGTGGATTGCGCATTTGAATATCGATAAACAACCGGTCTACGGTGTTGTGATGCGTGTATCAGGAAACGAGCTGGATCTTATCATTGATAATAAAACCTGGATCGTCAGCCAGGAGTGGCTGGCGAAGCACTGGCAGGGAAATTATACCCTGATGCTCAATTTAACGCCTGACAGGAAAATGCAGATCGGTGAAAAGAGTCCGGCGGAAACCATCATCTGGTTTGATACGATGCTGAGCCGCGCGCTGGGCGTTCCCGGCGATAAATCGGGCTCATGGACGCCATGGTTAATCGAAAAGGTCAAAGCATTCCAGCAGCGGGAGAATTTGCCTGTGGATGGTAAGCCGGGAAAAGAGACGCTGATAAGGCTACGTCAGAGTCTTGGAGACGCGCCGGTATTAATCAATGAGTCGGCACCTGTGCTAACACATGCGCCGTCTAAGGAGCGAGTGTGATGATGCGAATCTATCAACCCATTGATGCGAAAACAGTGTCGAGTTGCCGCTGGCGGCAGGCGCTGCGTTCCTGTTGCTGGCTGTTGTGGGTCAGCCTGATGCTAATGTGCGGCTACTACGGACATTATGTCTGGTTGGTGCGCCATCCGACAACCACCACGCAGGGAGTGCCCGATTCTCAGGCGTATCGACTCTCGGATGTGCATTACATTTTTAAGCGGAAACCTCTGCCGATACGCATCGATTTACCCACCCAGAACGAAGAGGGTGACAGTATGCTGGAAGAGATACCCTATGATGAAGCATCCGGGCAGGAAGCGCCGGATGGCGAAGTATTGCGCTCACGTGTGCAACAAGCGCTGAGAGAAATCGATGGCAAATAGCCATAATCACTTGCATCCGTACCGGCTATACGTATAATACGCCAGCCTGTCAAATCTGACGGGTAGTTCGATATGAACTGTGGCGGTTTACCGTCAACAACGCTCCCAATCAGGGGGCTACGTAAGAACGGTTACACTCTCCCATCAATCGTAATGGGTTTGAGGAGTAACTATTTCGTCTATAAAATAATTGGAGCTCTGGTCTCATGCAGAACCAAAGAATCCGTATCCGTTTGAAAGCGTTTGATCATCGTCTGATCGATCAATCAACCGCGGAAATCGTCGAGACTGCCAAGCGCACTGGTGCGCAGGTTCGTGGTCCGATCCCGCTGCCGACCCGCAAAGAGCGTTTCACCGTTCTGATCTCCCCGCACGTCAACAAAGACGCGCGTGATCAGTACGAGATCCGTACTCACAAGCGTCTGGTTGACATCGTTGAGCCAACTGAAAAAACCGTTGATGCTCTGATGCGTCTGGACCTGGCTGCCGGTGTAGACGTGCAGATCAGCCTGGGTTAATCAGGTCATCGAGCGATTGAGAGGTTGATACAATGATTGGTTTAGTCGGTAAAAAAGTGGGTATGACCCGCATCTTCACTGAAGATGGCGTATCTATCCCAGTAACCGTTATCGAAGTTGAAGCAAACCGCGTTACTCAGGTTAAAGATCTGGCTAACGATGGCTATCGCGCTGTTCAGGTTACCACCGGTGCTAAAAAAGCTAACCGCGTAACTAAGCCGGAAGCTGGCCACTTTGCTAAAGCTGGCGTAGAAGCTGGCCGCGGCCTGTGGGAATTCCGTCTGGCAGATGGTGAAGAATACACCGTTGGTCAGAACATTAGCGTTGAACTGTTTGCTGACGTTAAAAAAGTTGACGTAACCGGTACCTCTAAAGGTAAAGGTTTCGCTGGTACCGTTAAGCGCTGGAACTTCCGTACCCAGGACGCTACTCACGGTAACTCCTTGTCCCACCGCGTTCCGGGTTCTATCGGTCAGAACCAGACTCCGGGCAAAGTGTTTAAAGGCAAGAAAATGGCAGGTCAGCTGGGCAACGAACGTGTAACCGTTCAGAGCCTGGACGTAGTACGTGTTGACGCTGAGCGCAACCTGCTGCTGGTTAAAGGTGGTGTTCCGGGTGCGACCGGTTGCGACCTGATCGTTAAACCAGCTGTGAAGGCGTAAGGGGATAGCAATGGAATTAGTATTGAAAGACGCGCAGAGCGCGCTGACTGTTTCCGAAACTACCTTCGGTCGTGATTTCAACGAAGCGCTGGTTCACCAGGTTGTTGTTGCTTATGCAGCTGGTGCTCGTCAGGGTACTCGTGCTCAGAAGACTCGTGCTGAAGTAACTGGTTCAGGCAAAAAGCCGTGGCGCCAGAAAGGTACCGGCCGTGCGCGTTCAGGTTCTATCAAGAGCCCGATCTGGCGTTCAGGTGGCGTGACCTTCGCTGCTCGTCCACAGGACCACAGTCAAAAAGTTAACAAAAAGATGTACCGCGGCGCGCTGAAAAGCATTCTGTCCGAACTGGTACGTCAGGATCGTCTGATCGTTGTCGAATCATTCTCTGTCGAAGCGCCTAAAACTAAGCTGCTGGCACAGAAACTGAAAGACATGGCTCTGGAAGATGTGCTGATCATCACCGGTGAGCTGGACGAAAACCTGTTCCTGGCTGCGCGCAACCTGCACAAGGTTGACGTACGCGATGCAACTGGTATCGACCCGGTTAGCCTGATCGCCTTCGACAAAGTCGTAATGACTGCTGATGCTGTTAAGCAAGTTGAGGAGATGCTGGCATGATTCGTGAAGAACGTCTGCTGAAAGTGCTGCGCGCACCGCACGTTTCTGAAAAAGCGTCTACTGCGATGGAAAAAACTAACACCATCGTTCTCAAAGTTGCTAAAGACGCGACCAAAGCAGAAATCAAAGCTGCTGTGCAGAAACTGTTTGAAGTCGAAGTCGAAGTCGTTAACACCCTGGTAGTTAAAGGGAAAGTTAAACGTCACGGACAGCGTATCGGTCGTCGTAGCGACTGGAAAAAAGCTTACGTCACCCTGAAGGAAGGCCAGAATCTGGACTTCGTCGGCGGCGCTGAGTAAGTCGGAGGAGTAATACAATGGCAGTTGTTAAATGTAAACCGACATCTCCGGGTCGTCGCCACGTTGTTAAAGTGGTCAACCCAGAGCTGCACAAGGGCAAACCTTTTGCTCCGCTGGTTGAAAAAAACAGCAAATCCGGTGGTCGTAACAACAATGGCCGCATCACCACTCGTCACATCGGTGGTGGTCACAAGCAGGCTTATCGTATTGTTGACTTCAAACGCAACAAAGACGGTATCCCGGCAGTTGTTGAACGTCTTGAGTACGATCCGAACCGCTCCGCGAACATCGCGCTGGTTCTGTACAAAGACGGTGAACGCCGTTACATCCTGGCCCCTAAAGGCCTGAAAGCTGGCGACCAGGTTCAATCTGGCGTTGATGCTGCAATCAAAGCAGGTAACACCCTGCCGATGCGCAATATCCCGGTTGGTTCTACTGTTCATAACGTAGAAATGAAACCAGGTAAAGGCGGTCAGCTGGCACGTTCCGCTGGTACTTACGTTCAGATCGTTGCTCGCGATGGTGCTTATGTCACCCTGCGTCTGCGTTCTGGTGAAATGCGTAAAGTCGAAGCAGACTGCCGTGCAACTCTGGGCGAAGTTGGCAATGCTGAGCATATGCTGCGCGTTCTGGGTAAAGCAGGTGCTGCACGCTGGCGTGGTGTTCGTCCTACCGTTCGCGGTACTGCGATGAACCCAGTCGACCACCCACATGGTGGTGGTGAAGGTCGTAACTTTGGTAAGCACCCGGTAACTCCGTGGGGCGTTCAGACCAAAGGTAAGAAGACCCGCAGCAACAAGCGTACTGATAAATTCATCGTACGTCGCCGTAGCAAATAATTTTAGAGGATAAGCCATGCCACGTTCTCTCAAGAAAGGTCCTTTTATTGACCTGCACTTGCTGAAGAAGGTAGAGAAAGCGGTGGAAAGCGGAGACAAGAAGCCCCTGCGCACTTGGTCCCGTCGTTCAACGATCTTTCCTAACATGATCGGTTTGACCATCGCTGTCCATAATGGTCGTCAGCACGTTCCGGTATTTGTTTCCGACGAAATGGTCGGTCACAAACTGGGTGAATTCGCACCGACTCGTACTTATCGCGGCCATGCTGCTGATAAAAAAGCGAAGAAGAAATAAGGTAGGAGGAAGAGATGGAAACTTTAGCTCAACATCGCCATGCTCGTTCTTCTGCTCAGAAGGTTCGCCTTGTTGCAGACCTGATTCGCGGTAAGAAAGTGTCGCAGGCTCTGGATATTCTGACCTACACCAATAAGAAAGCGGCTGTACTGGTCAAGAAAGTCCTGGAATCTGCCATTGCTAACGCTGAACACAACGATGGCGCTGACATTGACGATCTGAAAGTTACGAAAATTTTCGTAGACGAAGGCCCGAGCATGAAGCGCATTATGCCGCGTGCAAAAGGTCGTGCAGATCGCATCCTGAAGCGCACCAGCCACATTACTGTGGTTGTGTCCGATCGCTGAGACTCTGGAGACTAGCAATGGGTCAGAAAGTACATCCTAATGGTATTCGCCTGGGTATTGTAAAACCATGGAACTCAACCTGGTTTGCGAACACCAAAGAATTCGCTGACAACCTGGACAGCGATTTTAAAGTACGTCAGTACCTGACTAAGGAACTGGCTAAAGCGTCTGTATCTCGTATCGTTATCGAGCGTCCGGCTAAGAGCATCCGTGTGACCATTCACACAGCTCGCCCGGGTATCGTTATCGGTAAGAAAGGTGAAGACGTAGAAAAACTGCGCAAAGTCGTAGCGGATATTGCTGGCGTTCCTGCTCAGATCAATATCGCCGAAGTGCGTAAACCTGAACTGGATGCAAAATTGGTTGCTGACAGCATCACTTCTCAGCTGGAACGTCGTGTTATGTTCCGTCGTGCTATGAAGCGTGCTGTACAGAACGCAATGCGTCTGGGCGCTAAAGGTATTAAAGTTGAAGTTAGCGGCCGTCTGGGCGGCGCGGAAATCGCACGTACCGAATGGTACCGCGAAGGTCGCGTACCTCTGCACACTCTGCGTGCTGACATCGACTACAACACCTCTGAAGCGCACACCACTTACGGTGTAATCGGCGTTAAAGTGTGGATCTTCAAAGGCGAGATCCTGGGTGGTATGGCTGCTGTTGAACAACCGGAAAAACCGGCTGCGCAACCTAAAAAGCAGCAGCGTAAAGGCCGTAAATAAGGAGCGTCGCTGATGTTACAACCAAAGCGTACAAAATTCCGTAAAATGCACAAAGGCCGTAACCGCGGTCTGGCGCAGGGTACGGATGTTAGCTTCGGCAGCTTCGGTCTGAAAGCTGTTGGCCGTGGTCGTCTGACTGCCCGTCAGATCGAAGCAGCACGTCGTGCTATGACCCGTGCAGTTAAGCGTCAAGGTAAGATCTGGATCCGTGTATTCCCGGACAAACCGATCACTGAAAAGCCGCTGGCAGTGCGTATGGGTAAAGGTAAAGGTAACGTGGAGTATTGGGTTGCCTTGATTCAGCCGGGTAAAGTCCTGTATGAAATGGACGGCGTACCGGAAGAGCTGGCCCGTGAAGCATTCAAGCTGGCAGCAGCGAAACTGCCGATTAAAACCACCTTTGTAACTAAGACGGTGATGTAATGAAAGCAAAAGAGCTGCGTGAGAAGAGTGTTGAAGAGCTGAACACCGAGCTGCTGAATCTGCTGCGTGAGCAGTTCAACCTGCGTATGCAGGCTGCAAGTGGCCAGCTGCAACAGTCTCACCTGTTGAAGCAAGTGCGTCGTGATGTCGCACGCGTTAAGACTTTACTGACTGAGAAGGCGGGTGCGTAATGACCGATAAAATCCGTACTCTGCAAGGTCGCGTTGTTAGCGATAAAATGGAGAAATCCATCGTTGTTGCTATCGAACGTTTTGTGAAACACCCGATCTACGGTAAATTCATTAAGCGTACGACCAAACTGCACGTACATGACGAGAACAACGAATGCGGTACTGGTGACGTGGTTGAAATCCGCGAATGCCGTCCGCTGTCCAAGACTAAGTCCTGGACGCTGGTTCGCGTTGTAGAGAAAGCCGTTCTGTAATACAGTAGGCATTCTCAACGAATAAACGGCTCAGCGATGAGCCGTTTATTTTTTCTACCCATATCGTTGAAGCGGTGTTATAATGCCGCGCCCCCGATATGGGGCTTTTTTAACGACCTGATTTTCGGGTCTCAGTAGTAGTTGACATTAGCGGAGCACTAAAATGATCCAAGAACAGACTATGCTGAACGTCGCCGACAACTCCGGTGCACGTCGCGTAATGTGTATCAAGGTTCTGGGTGGCTCGCACCGTCGCTACGCAGGCGTCGGCGATATCATCAAGATCACCATCAAGGAAGCAATTCCGCGTGGTAAGGTCAAAAAAGGTGATGTGCTGAAGGCGGTAGTGGTGCGCACCAAGAAGGGTGTTCGTCGCCCGGACGGTTCTGTCATTCGCTTCGATGGTAATGCATGCGTTATTTTAAACAATAATAGCGAGCAACCTATCGGTACGCGTATTTTTGGGCCGGTAACTCGTGAACTTCGTAACGAGAAGTTCATGAAAATTATCTCTCTGGCACCAGAAGTACTCTAAGGAGCGAATCATGGCAGCGAAGATCCGTCGTGATGACGAAGTTATCGTGTTAACCGGTAAAGATAAAGGTAAACGCGGTAAAGTTAAGAATGTCCTGTCTTCCGGCAAGGTCATTGTTGAAGGTATCAACCTGGTTAAGAAACATCAGAAGCCGGTTCCGGCCCTGAACCAACCAGGCGGCATTGTAGAGAAAGAAGCAGCTATTCAGATCTCTAACCTTGCTATCTTCAACGCGGCAACCGGCAAGGCTGACCGTGTAGGCTTTAGATTCGAAGACGGCAAAAAAGTCCGTTTCTTTAAATCTAACAGCGAAACTATCAAGTAATTTGGAGTAGTACGATGGCGAAACTGCATGATTACTACAAAGACGAAGTAGTCGCTAAACTCATGACTGAGTTTAACTACAATTCTGTCATGCAAGTCCCTCGGGTCGAGAAGATCACCCTGAACATGGGTGTTGGTGAAGCGATCGCTGACAAGAAACTGCTGGATAACGCAGCAGCTGACCTGACAGCAATCTCCGGTCAAAAACCGCTGATCACCAAAGCACGCAAATCAGTTGCAGGCTTCAAAATCCGTCAGGGCTATCCGATCGGCTGTAAAGTAACTCTGCGTGGCGAACGCATGTGGGAGTTCTTTGAGCGCCTGATCACTATTGCTGTTCCACGTATCCGTGACTTCCGTGGCTTGTCCGCTAAGTCTTTCGACGGTCGTGGTAACTACAGCATGGGTGTCCGTGAGCAGATCATCTTCCCAGAAATCGACTACGATAAAGTCGACCGCGTGCGTGGTTTGGATATTACCATTACCACTACTGCGAAATCTGATGAAGAAGGCCGTGCTCTGCTGGCTGCCTTTGACTTCCCGTTCCGCAAGTAAGGTAGGGTTACTGAATGGCTAAGCAATCAATGAAAGCACGCGAAGTAAAGCGCGTAGCTTTAGCTGATAAGTACTTCGCAAAACGCGCTGAACTGAAAGCTATTATCTCTGATGTGAACGCGACCGACGAAGATCGTTGGAACGCAGTTCTCAAGCTGCAGTCTCTGCCGCGTGATTCCAGCCCGTCCCGTCAGCGTAACCGCTGCCGTCAAACAGGTCGTCCGCATGGCTATGTGGGCAAGTTCGGGTTGAGCCGTATCAAACTGCGTGAAGCCGCTATGCGCGGTGAAGTACCAGGCTTGAAAAAGGCTAGCTGGTAATTACCAATTGAATCACGGGAGTAAAGACAGATGAGCATGCAAGATCCGATCGCGGATATGCTGACCCGTATCCGTAACGGTCAGGCCGCGAATAAAGCTGCGGTCACCATGCCTTCCTCCAAGCTGAAAGTGGCAATTGCCAACGTGCTGAAGGAAGAAGGTTTTATTGAAGATTTTAAAGTTGAAGGCGACACCAAGCCGGAACTGGAACTTACTCTTAAGTATTTCCAGGGTAAAGCTGTTGTAGAAAGCATTCAGCGTGTCAGTCGCCCAGGTCTGCGCATTTATAAGCGTAAAGACGAGCTGCCGAAAGTTATGGCTGGCATGGGTATCGCAGTTGTTTCTACCTCTAAAGGTGTTATGACTGATCGTGCAGCGCGCCAGGCTGGTCTTGGTGGCGAAATTATCTGCTACGTAGCCTAATCGGAGGAAAAAATGTCTCGTGTTGCTAAAGCACCGGTCGTTATTCCTGCCGGCGTTGATGTGAAAATCAACGGTCAGGTTATTACGATCAAAGGTAAAAACGGCGAGCTGACTCGTACTCTCAACGATGCTGTTGCAGTAAATCATGCAGATAATGCACTGACCTTCGGTCCGCGTGATGGTTACGCAGATGGATGGGCTCAGGCTGGTACCGCGCGTGCCCTGCTGAATGCAATGGTTGTCGGTGTTACCGAAGGCTTCACTAAGAAGCTACAGCTGGTTGGTGTAGGTTATCGTGCAGCGGTTAAAGGGAATGTAGTAAACCTGGCTTTAGGTTTCTCTCACCCTGTTGACCATCAGCTGCCTGCGGGTATTACTGCAGAATGTCCGTCTCAGACTGAAATCGTGCTGAAAGGCGCTGATAAACAGCTGATCGGTCAGGTTGCAGCAGATCTGCGCGCCTACCGTCGTCCTGAGCCTTATAAAGGCAAGGGTGTTCGTTACGCCGACGAAGTCGTGCGTACCAAAGAGGCTAAGAAGAAGTAAGGTAACACTATGGATAAGAAATCTGCTCGTATCCGTCGTGCGACCCGCGCACGCCGCAAGCTCCAGGAGCTGGGCGCAACTCGCCTGGTGGTACATCGTACCCCGCGTCATATTTACGCACAGGTAATTGCACCGAACGGTTCTGAAGTTCTGGTAGCTGCTTCTACTGTAGAAAAAGCTATCGCTGAACAATTGAAGTACACCGGTAACAAAGACGCTGCTGCAGCTGTAGGTAAAGCTGTTGCTGAACGCGCTCTGGAAAAAGGCATCAAAGATGTTTCTTTTGACCGTTCCGGGTTCCAATATCATGGTCGTGTCCAGGCACTGGCAGATGCTGCCCGTGAAGCTGGCCTTCAGTTCTAAGGTAGAGGTGTAAGATGGCTCACATCGAAAAACAAGCTGGCGAACTGCAGGAAAAGCTGATCGCGGTTAACCGCGTATCTAAAACCGTTAAAGGTGGTCGTATTTTCTCCTTCACAGCTCTGACTGTAGTTGGTGATGGTAACGGTCGCGTTGGTTTTGGTTACGGTAAAGCGCGTGAAGTTCCAGCAGCGATCCAGAAAGCGATGGAAAAAGCCCGTCGCAATATGATTAACGTCGCGCTGAACCACGGCACCCTGCAGCACCCGGTTAAGGGTACTCACACGGGTTCTCGTGTATTCATGCAGCCGGCTTCCGAAGGTACCGGTATCATCGCCGGTGGTGCAATGCGCGCCGTTCTGGAAGTCGCTGGAGTTCGTAACGTTCTGGCTAAAGCGTATGGTTCTACTAACCCGATTAACGTGGTTCGTGCAACTATCGATGGCCTGGAAAATATGAAATCTCCGGAAATGGTCGCTGCCAAGCGTGGTAAATCCGTTGAAGAAATTCTGGGGAAATAAACCATGGCAAAGACTATTAAAATTACTCAAACCCGCAGTGCAATCGGTCGTCTGCCGAAACATAAGGCAACGCTGCTTGGCCTGGGTCTGCGTCGTATTGGTCACACCGTAGAGCGCGAGGATACTCCTGCTGTTCGTGGTATGGTCAACGCGGTTTCCTTCATGGTTAAAGTTGAGGAGTAAGAGATGCGTTTAAATACTCTGTCTCCGGCCGAAGGCTCTAAAAAAGCGGCTCGCCGCCTGGGTCGTGGTATCGGTTCTGGCCTCGGTAAAACCGGTGGTCGTGGTCACAAAGGTCAGAAGTCTCGTTCTGGCGGTGGCGTACGTCGCGGTTTCGAGGGTGGTCAGATGCCTCTGTACCGTCGTCTGCCGAAATTCGGCTTCACTTCACGTAAAGCAGCGATTACAGCCGAAGTTCGTCTGTCTGACCTGGCTAAAGTTGAAGGCGGTGTTGTAGACCTGAACACGCTGAAAGCAGCTAACATTATCGGTATCCAGATCGAGTTCGCGAAAGTGATTCTGGCTGGTGAAGTCACTACTCCGGTAACTGTTCGTGGCCTGCGTGTTACTAAAGGCGCTCGTGCTGCTATCGAAGCTGCTGGCGGTAAAATCGAGGAATAAGTAGCAGATGGCTAAACAACCGGGATTAGATTTTCAAAGTGCCAAAGGTGGCTTAGGCGAGCTGAAACGCAGACTGCTGTTTGTAATCGGCGCGCTGATTGTGTTCCGTATTGGCTCTTTCATTCCGATCCCTGGTATTGATGCCGCTGTACTTGCCAAACTGCTTGAGCAACAGCGAGGCACCATCATTGAAATGTTTAACATGTTCTCTGGTGGTGCTCTCAGCCGTGCTTCTATCTTTGCTCTGGGGATCATGCCGTATATTTCGGCGTCGATTATTATCCAGCTGCTGACGGTGGTTCATCCAACGCTGGCAGAAATTAAGAAAGAAGGGGAGTCTGGTCGTCGTAAGATCAGCCAGTACACCCGCTACGGTACTCTGGTGCTGGCAATATTCCAGTCGATCGGTATTGCTACCGGTCTGCCGAATATGCCTGGTATGCAGGGCCTGGTAATGAATCCAGGCTTTGCATTCTATTTCACCGCTGTTGTAAGTCTGGTTACAGGGACGATGTTCCTGATGTGGTTGGGCGAACAGATTACTGAACGTGGTATCGGCAACGGTATCTCAATCATTATCTTCGCCGGTATTGTCGCGGGACTCCCGCCAGCCATTGCCCATACTATCGAGCAAGCGCGTCAAGGCGACCTGCACTTCCTCGTGTTGCTGTTGGTTGCAGTATTAGTATTTGCAGTGACGTTCTTTGTTGTATTTGTTGAGCGTGGTCAACGCCGCATTGTGGTAAACTACGCGAAACGTCAGCAAGGTCGTCGTGTCTATGCTGCACAGAGCACACATTTACCGCTGAAAGTGAATATGGCGGGGGTAATCCCGGCAATCTTCGCTTCCAGTATTATTCTGTTCCCAGCGACCATCGCGTCATGGTTCGGGGGCGGGACTGGTTGGAACTGGCTGACAACAATTTCGCTGTATTTGCAGCCTGGGCAACCGCTTTATGTGTTACTCTATGCGTCTGCAATCATATTCTTCTGTTTCTTCTACACGGCGTTGGTTTTCAACCCGCGTGAAACAGCAGATAACCTGAAGAAGTCCGGTGCATTTGTACCAGGAATTCGTCCGGGAGAGCAAACGGCGAAGTATATCGATAAAGTAATGACCCGCCTGACTCTGGTTGGTGCGCTCTACATTACCTTTATCTGCCTGATCCCGGAGTTCATGCGTGATGCAATGAAAGTACCGTTCTACTTCGGTGGGACCTCACTGCTTATCGTTGTTGTCGTGATTATGGACTTTATGGCTCAAGTGCAAACTCTGATGATGTCAAGTCAGTACGAGTCTGCATTGAAGAAGGCGAATCTGAAAGGCTACGGCCGTTAACAGTCGCCCGAGAAGTTACGGAGAGTAAAAATGAAAGTTCGTGCTTCCGTCAAGAAATTATGCCGTAACTGCAAAATCGTTAAGCGTGATGGTGTCATCCGTGTGATTTGCAGTGCCGAGCCGAAGCATAAACAGCGCCAAGGCTGATTTATTCGCATATTTTTCTTGCAAAGTTGGGTTGAGCTGGCTAGATTAGCCAGCCAATCTTTTGTATGTCTGTGCGTTTCCATTTGAGTATCCTGAAAACGGGCTTTTCAGCATGGTGCGTACATATTAAATAGTAGGAGTGCATAGTGGCCCGTATAGCAGGCATTAACATTCCTGATCAGAAACATGCTGTGATCGCATTAACTTCGATCTACGGCGTCGGCAAGACCCGTTCTAAAGCCATTCTGGCTGCCGCGGGTATCGCTGAAGATGTTAAGATCAGTGAGCTGTCTGAAGAACAAATCGACACGCTGCGTGACGAAGTTGCCAAATTTGTCGTTGAAGGTGATCTGCGCCGTGAAGTTAGCATGAGCATCAAGCGCCTTATGGACCTTGGTTGCTATCGCGGTTTGCGTCATCGTCGTGGTCTCCCGGTTCGCGGTCAGCGTACCAAGACCAACGCACGTACCCGTAAGGGTCCGCGCAAACCGATCAAGAAATAATCGGGGTGATTGAATAATGGCAAAGGCACCAATTCGTGCACGTAAACGTGTAAGAAAACAAGTCTCTGACGGCGTGGCTCATATCCATGCTTCTTTTAACAACACCATCGTTACCATTACTGATCGTCAGGGTAACGCACTGGGTTGGGCAACAGCCGGTGGTTCCGGTTTCCGTGGTTCTCGCAAATCCACTCCGTTTGCAGCTCAGGTTGCAGCAGAGCGTTGCGCTGAAGCCGTAAAAGAATACGGTATCAAGAATCTGGAAGTTATGGTCAAAGGACCGGGTCCAGGTCGCGAATCTACTGTTCGTGCTCTGAACGCCGCTGGTTTCCGCATCACTAATATTACTGATGTGACTCCGATCCCTCATAACGGTTGTCGTCCGCCGAAAAAACGTCGCGTATAACGCTGTCGTTTCTAGGATTGTTGGAGAAAGAAAATGGCAAGATATTTGGGTCCTAAGCTCAAGCTGAGCCGTCGTGAGGGCACTGACTTATTCCTTAAGTCTGGCGTTCGCGCGATCGATACCAAGTGTAAAATTGAACAAGCTCCTGGCCAGCACGGTGCGCGTAAACCGCGTCTGTCTGACTATGGTGTGCAGTTGCGTGAAAAGCAAAAAGTTCGCCGTATCTACGGTGTGCTGGAGCGTCAGTTCCGTAACTACTACAAAGAAGCAGCACGTCTGAAAGGCAACACCGGTGAAAACCTGTTGGGTCTGCTGGAAGGTCGTCTGGACAACGTTGTATACCGTATGGGCTTCGGTGCCACTCGTGCAGAAGCACGTCAGCTGGTCAGCCATAAAGCAATTATGGTAAACGGTCGTGTTGTTAACATCGCTTCTTATCAGGTTAGTCCGAATGACGTTGTTAGCATTCGTGAGAAAGCGAAGAAGCAGTCTCGCGTGAAAGCCGCTCTGGAGCTGGCTGAGCAGCGTGAAAAGCCAACCTGGCTGGAAGTTGATGCTGGCAAGATGGAAGGTACGTTCAAGCGTAAGCCGGAGCGTTCTGATCTGTCTGCGGACATTAACGAACACCTGATCGTCGAGCTTTACTCCAAGTAAAGCTTAGTACCAAAGAGAGGACACAATGCAGGGTTCTGTGACAGAGTTTCTAAAACCGCGCCTGGTAGATATCGAGCAAGTGAGTTCGACGCACGCCAAGGTGACCCTTGAGCCTTTAGAGCGTGGCTTTGGCCATACTTTGGGTAACGCACTGCGCCGTATTCTGCTCTCATCGATGCCGGGTTGCGCGGTGACCGAGGTTGAGATTGATGGTGTACTACATGAGTACAGCACCAAAGAAGGCGTTCAGGAAGATATCCTGGAAATCCTGCTCAACCTGAAAGGGCTGGCGGTGAGAGTTCAGGGTAAAGATGACGTTATTCTTACCTTGAATAAATCTGGCATTGGCCCTGTGACTGCAGCCGACATTACCCATGATGGTGATGTCGAAATCGTCAAGCCACAGCACGTGATCTGCCACCTGACCGATGAGAATGCATCTATTAGCATGCGTATCAAAGTTCAGCGCGGTCGTGGTTATGTGCCGGCTTCTACCCGAATTCATTCGGAAGAAGATGAGCGCCCAATCGGCCGTCTGCTGGTCGACGCATGCTACAGCCCTGTAGAGCGTATTGCCTACAATGTTGAAGCAGCGCGTGTAGAACAGCGTACCGACCTGGACAAGCTGGTCATCGAAATGGAAACCAACGGCACAATCGATCCTGAAGAGGCGATTCGTCGTGCGGCAACCATTCTGGCTGAACAACTTGAAGCTTTCGTTGACTTACGTGATGTACGTCAGCCGGAAGTTAAAGAAGAGAAACCAGAATTCGATCCGATCCTGCTGCGCCCTGTTGACGATCTGGAATTGACTGTCCGCTCTGCTAACTGCCTCAAAGCAGAAGCTATCCACTATATCGGTGATCTGGTACAGCGTACTGAGGTTGAGCTTCTTAAGACGCCTAACCTTGGTAAAAAATCTCTTACTGAGATTAAAGACGTGCTGGCTTCCCGTGGACTGTCTCTGGGCATGCGCCTGGAAAACTGGCCACCGGCAAGCATCGCTGACGAGTAACCGGATCACAGGTTAAGGTTTTACTGAGAAGGATAAGGTCATGCGCCATCGTAAGAGTGGTCGTCAACTGAACCGCAACAGCAGCCATCGCCAGGCTATGTTCCGCAATATGGCAGGTTCACTGGTTCGTCATGAAATCATCAAGACGACTCTGCCGAAAGCGAAAGAGCTGCGTCGCGTAGTTGAGCCGCTGATTACTCTTGCCAAGACTGATAGCGTAGCTAATCGTCGTCTGGCATTCGCCCGCACTCGTGATAACGAGATCGTGGCAAAACTGTTTAACGAACTGGGCCCGCGTTTCGCGAGCCGCGCCGGTGGTTACACTCGCATTCTGAAGTGTGGCTTCCGTGCAGGCGACAACGCGCCGATGGCATACATCGAGCTGGTTGATCGTTCAGAGAAAACAGAAGCTGCTGCAGAGTAATCTGTAGTAACGTAAAAAAACCCGCCTCGGCGGGTTTTTTTATATCCGTCATATCCCCTCTTACCTACAATATCTGTACTCTTTTTGTTCATCACTGGAGTGTTGTATGTGGTTACTGGACCAGTGGGCAGAGCGCCATATTATTGATGCACAGTCTAAAGGTGAGTTTGATGGTTTGCCTGGTACAGGAGAACCGTTGGTTCTTGACGATGATTCCCACATTCCGCCTGAACTTCGAGCCGGATTCCGTTTATTAAAAAATGCGGGATGTCTTCCTCCTGAGCTAGAGCAGCGCAGAGAGGCAATACAGCTGCTTGAAATACTTGCAGGGATCCGCAAAGATGATCCCCATTATCAGGAAGTGAGTCGAAGACTGTCACTACTGGAACTGAAACTTCGGCAGGCTGGACTCAGCACCGAGTTTTTACACGGTGAATACGCAGATAAGTTGCTGCAGAAGATCAACGACGAATAGCGGAGATAGCATGTACCGTATTGGTGAATTAGCGAAACTGGCTGACGTGACGCCTGATACTATCCGCTACTATGAAAAGCAGCAGATGATGGAACATGAAATACGTACAGAAGGCGGGTTTCGTCTCTATACGGAAAGCGATCTTCAGCGTCTAAAGTTTATTCGCTATGCCCGTCAGCTTGGTTTCACTCTGGAATCGATCCGCGAACTGCTTTCGATCCGCATCGATCCCGAACACCATACCTGCCAGGAATCAAAAGGGATCGTCCAGGAAAGATTGCAGGAAGTGGAAGCGAGAATAGCTGAGCTTCAGGCGATGCAACGGTCGCTGCAGCGATTGAATGACGCGTGTTGTGGCAAGGCACACAGCAGCGTGTACTGCTCTATCCTTGAAGCACTTGAGCAAGGCGCCAGTGGATCACCATCAGGCTGTTGATTTATTGAACGGTCAGGTCTACACTCGCGGCGTAAATTACGACAACCAGAGGTATTATTATGAGTCGTTATCAGCACACTAAAGGGCAGATAAAAGATAACGCCATTGAAGCGCTTCTACATGACCCACTGTTCAGGCAGCGCGTTGAGAAAAATAAGAAAGGGAAAGGAAGTTATCTACGTAAAGGTAAACATGGTAATCGGGGTAACTGGGAGGCCAGTGGCAAGAAAGTCATTCACTTTTTTACCACTGGCCTTCTTGTTTCAGTGAGTGCTTAAGAGCGGTTATTCTGTTCTTTCAGCAGGTCACGAATTTCACTCAGCAATACTTCTTCTTTCGATGGCGCCGGCGGTGCTGCTGGCTCTTCCGCTTTTTTACGGTTCAGTTTGTTGATCAGCTTGATTGCCATAAAGATAGCAAACGCAACAATAACGAAATCAAAGATATTCTGAATAAATACACCGTAATGCATAACGACTGCAGGGATATCTCCCTGTGCATCACGTAGTGTTAAAGCAAACTGTTTAAAATCAATTCCACCAATTAACAACCCCAGCGGGGGCATGATGATATCGGCAACCAGTGATGAAACAATCTTCCCAAATGCCGCACCAATAATGACACCCACTGCCAAATCGACAACATTCCCGCGCATCGCGAATTCGCGAAATTCTTTAATAATGCTCATCTTATTCTCCCTATGCAGCTGACGTTTATAAGTTTAACAAATGTTTAGGCAATTTCCATTTATGTATTGCCTAAATAGAAATTTATTAAACCATGAAAAATAAAGGGAAATAATTTAGGCGCAGTTTCAGCGCCCAAATTATTACAGGAAGAACGGACTTGGCTGGAATAGTCGCTCGACGTCGGTAATAAACTTTTTATCTGTCAGGAACATAATTACGTGATCGCCCTGTTCAATACGCAGGTTATCATTGGCAATCATCACATCGTTACCACGCACAACGGCGCCAATAATGGTTCCTGGTGGAAGTTTAATTTCATCAATTGAGCGACCCACAACCCGTGACGTCGTTTCATCACCGTGTGCAACGGCTTCAATGGCTTCCGCGACGCCACGGCGCAGTGAAGATACACCAACAATATCCGCTTTACGCACATGACTGAGCAGCGCAGAGATGGTTGCCTGCTGCGGTGAAATCGCAATATCGATCACGCTGCCTTGCACCAGATCGACGTATGCTCTGCGTTGGATCAACACCATCACTTTCTTGGCGCCCATCCGTTTGGCAAGCATCGCCGACATGATATTCGCTTCATCATCGTTGGTTACCGCAATGAACAGATCAACCTGATCGATATGTTCTTCCGCCAGCAGCTCTTGATCCGAGGCATCACCAAAAAAGACGATCGTATTTTGCAGTTTCTCCGCAAGCTCGGATGCGCGCTGTTGATTACGTTCAATCAGTTTGACGCTGTAATCTTTTTCTAGTCGCCGTGCCAGCCCGGCGCCAATATTACCACCGCCCACTAACATAATGCGTTTGTAAGGCTTTTCCAGACGCTGTAATTCGCTCATTACGGCGCGAATATGCTGCGAGGCCGCGATGAAGAAAACTTCATCACCCGCTTCAACAATGGTAGAACCTTGCGGACGGATCGGTCGGTCATGACGGAAAATCGCCGCAACGCGGGTATCGATGTGCGGCATATGCTCACGCATTGTCGACAGCGCATTACCAATCAGCGGCCCACCGTAATAGGCTTTCACCACGGCCAGGCTGACTTTTCCTTCGGCAAAATTCACTACCTGCAATGCGCCCGGATATTCAATCAGGCGATAAATGCTATCGATAACCAGTTGCTCAGGCGCAATCAGGTGATCGATAGGCACCGCGTCAGATTGAAATAGCTTGTCCGCATCACGAACGTAATCCGGTGAACGAATACGAGCGATACGATTAGGCGTGTTAAACAGTGAATAAGCTACCTGGCAGGCAACCATATTTGTTTCATCTGAGCTGGTTACGGCAACCAGCATATCGGCATCGTCAGCACCGGCTTCACGTAGAACGCGGGGATGCGAACCATGCCCTTGCACGACACGGAGATCAAACTTGTCCTGCAGGCTACGCAGGCGCTCACCATTGGTATCGACTACCGTGATATCGTTGTTCTCTCCGACCAGGTTTTCAGCCAGCGTACCGCCAACTTGCCCTGCGCCCAGAATGATAATTTTCATCAGTCGCGACCCGTTATCTCATCACTTTTTGATTAGCTTAGCGTAAAAGAAGCCATCACCATCTTCCGCACTCGGTAAATTCTGACGTCCAGGTTTTTCCGGCGTACCAGTGACGCTTAATACCGCATCTGGCGTGCGCGCAAGGAAGGCGGCAATTTGCTGTTGGTTTTCTTCTGGCAGGATAGAGCAGGTTGCATAAACCAGCGTGCCGCCAGGTTTAAGATGTGGCCAGGTTGCATTCAGGATTTCAGCCTGCAACTGGGCAAGTTCAGCAATATCCCGGTCGCGACGCAGCCATTTGATATCCGGATGGCGACGGATCACTCCGGTGGCAGAACACGGAGCGTCCAGCAAAATACGGTCAAACTGTTGTTCACCGCACCACTGCTGTGGATAGCGGCCATCACCCTGTTTTACGGTTGCCTTCATACCCAGACGTTTTAGATTGTCGAAAACGCGCGATAAGCGTTTTTCATCAACATCGACAGCCATTACGTTAGCGTGCGGAGCAACTTCCAGAATGTGAGTGGTTTTGCCCCCCGGCGCACAGCATAGGTCGAGGATCTGTTCACCGTCCTCCGGCAACAGATAGTTTATGCATCCTTGAGCGGAAGCATCCTGGACGGTTACCCAGCCTTCATCAAAACCTGGGAGGGCGTGCACAGGAGCTGGCGTTTCCAGACGCACTGCATCCGGGTAATCTGGATGCGGGAAACCGGTTAATCCCGCTTCGGTCAGCAGGTCCAGCCAGGCATCGCGCGTATGATGGTTACGATTGACACGTAACCACATCGGCGGTCGCTGGTTATTGGCTTCAAGAATGCCTTCCCACTGCTGCGGATAAGCGGTCTTAATACGTTTCACCAGCCAGGAGGGGTGTAAGAAACGTAAATCGCTTTGAGAGAATTCAGCCAGCAGCTCTTCCTGGCGGCGCTGAAACTGGCGCAGCACGCCGTTGATCAGCCCTTTAAGCTGCGGACGCTTAATAACGACTGCGCCTTCTACGGTCTCTGCCAAAGCAGCATGCGGTGGAATACGAGTATGCAGCAGTTGGTAGAATCCCACCATGATCAGATAGTGAACAGTGCGCTGTTTGCCCGTCATTGGACGTTCCATCAACTGCTGGATCATCCACTCCAGTTGGGAGAGTGTACGCAACACGCCGAAGCAAAGCTCCTGCAACAGTGCTTTGTCTTTATCGGCAACTTTTTGCTGCATGGCGGGCAGCACGTTGCTTAATGATTGTCCCTTTTCGACAACCTGTTCGACGGACTGGGCCGCCATACTGCGTAAATTAAGATGTTTTTTCATAAGCGCAAAAATAAAAATGCCCGGAGATACCGGGCTTAAAGAGATGAACCGTCATACCAGACGGTTACCGGGTACAAACCATTCCCGGCGCGAATTAAGCAGATCCTGCGCGCTCATGGCTTTTTTACCGGCAGGTTGCAAAGAGACGAGATTCAGGATGCCGTCGCCCGTTGCGACCTGGATACCCTGTTTTGTCGCCTCAAGAATAGTGCCAGGTGCGGCCTGTGTGTTCGCTGTAATAACCGTAGCTTGCCAGATTTTCACTGGCTGGCCGTCGATTTCAAGCCAGCTCATTGGCCACGGGTTAAAGGCGCGGATGCAGCGTTCCAACTGAGCGGCTGAAAGCGACCAGTCGATACGGGCCTCTTCTTTGCTGAGTTTTTCTGCATGCGTAACCAGTGATTCATCTTGTACAACGGGTTTTATGGTGCCAGCCGCCAGCTGTTTTAGCGTTTCAATCAGCCCCTGAGGCCCTAAATCTGCCAGCTTATCGTATAACGAACCACTGGTATCTTCTGCAGTTATCGGGCAGGACAGCTTAAGCAACATATCACCGGTGTCGAGGCCAACATCCATCTGCATGATGGTCACACCAGTTTCGGCGTCGCCTGCCCACAGTGAGCGCTGGATTGGGGCTGCGCCACGCCAGCGTGGAAGCAGGGAACCGTGAACGTTGATACAACCCAGACGCGGCATTTCCAGTACGGCTTTTGGCAGTATCAGGCCATATGCTACCACTACCATCACGTCTGCGCGTAAATCAGCAACCAGCTGCTGGTTTTCCTGAGGACGAAGAGAGACGGGTTGGAAAACCGGTATCCCTTTTTCTTCCGCCAGCACTTTTACCGGGCTGGGCATCAGCTTTTTACCGCGTCCCGCCGGACGGTCCGGTTGGGTAAACACGCCAACGACGTTATGTCCAGAAGACAACAGCGCGTCGAGATGACGCGCTGCAAAGTCAGGTGTACCCGCAAAAATAATACGTAGTGAGTCTGACACGTTGATTCTTGTCCTTAAGCTCGGGCGTTCAGGCGGTCGAGTTTTTCAACTTTCTGACGAATGCGTTGTTGCTTCAACGGAGACAGATAATCGATAAACAGTTTACCGACCAGGTGATCCATTTCATGTTGAATGCAGATAGCCAGCAGGCCATCGGCTTCCAGTTCAAAAGCTTTGCCGTTGCGATCGAGCGCACGAATTTTTACTTTCTCTGCGCGCGGTACTAACGCACGCTGTTCGGGAATAGACAGGCAGCCTTCTTCAATACCTGTTTCGCCGTCTTTTTCCAGCAGCTCTGGGTTAATGAGTACCAACTGCTCGTCGCGATTTTCAGAGACATCAATAACAATGATGCGCTGATGAATATCGACCTGAGTTGCTGCCAGACCGATACCTTCTTCGGCGTACATCGTTTCGAACATATCATCAACGATACGCTGAATTTCTGCATTCACTTCTTCGACCGGTTTTGCGACTTTGCGAAGGCGCTCGTCCGGAATATGTAACACTTGCAAAACTGACATAGTTATCCAGAGTTGTGTTCAGGAGTTGAAAAGATTATTACCTCTATTCTAGACAAAACCCCCTCTGATTGACAGCATCAGTGACCAATCGCAAAGATTGCCAGGACTGCTTGTGGCAGGGGAACAGGGATGACCAAAATCGAAATTTGGCTACGTTTAGCACAAGTGAATGAACTGTATGGTGATGAGATGGTGCGCGTTGCCCACTGGCTCAATACTCAGCCGTGTATTAACAACGTGGTACTTCATCATGCTGGGCTCTCCCCCCGCCAGGCCCGGCGCTTTTTAACCTTTCCAGATCAGACGCTGGAAAAAACGCTGCGCTGGCTTGAACAGCCCAACCATCATTTTGTGGTTGCCGACAGCGAGCATTATCCGGCACAGCTCCGTGCAATTGAGGATTATCCTGGGGTGCTTTTTGTGGCAGGAAATCCCATATGCCTTAGCTCGTTTCAGGTTGCCGTCGTCGGTAGCCGACAGCACTCCTGGTATGGCGAACGCTGGGGGCGGCTGTTTTGTGAAAAGCTTGCAGCATGCGGCGTGACGATCACCAGCGGCCTGGCCCGGGGGATTGATGGTGTGGCGCACAATGCTGCGATAAACCGAGAGGGCACGAGTATTGCGGTGCTGGGAAATGGGCTTGAGACCATTCATCCACGACAGCATGTCAGTCTGGCTAAACGACTGATTGAGGCTGGAGGCGCACTGGTGTCTGAGTTCCCATTAGATACGCTTCCTTTGCCGCGCAATTTTCCCCGACGAAATCGCATTATTAGTGGTCTAAGTAAAGGAGTCCTGGTTGTAGAAGCTGCTCAGCGTAGCGGGTCACTGGTCACTGCGCGTTGTGCACTGGAACAAGGGCGGGAGGTTTTTGCGTTGCCTGGACCGATTGGAAGTCCGGGAAGTGAAGGTCCACATTGGCTTATTCAGCAGGGAGCCACGCTTGTGACGGCCCCAGAAGAAATTCTGGAAAATTTGCAATATGGGCTGCAATGGTTGCCAGATGAACCTGAAAAATCAATTTATTCGCCAGATCACGAAGAGGTGGCATTGCCATTTCCGGAGCTCCTGGCTAACGTAGGAGATGAGGTAACACCTGTTGACGTCGTCGCTGAACGTGCCGGCCAACCTGTGCCAGAGGTAGTGGCTCAACTGCTCGAACTGGAGTTAGCAGGATGGATCGCAGCTGTACCCGGCGGCTATGTCCGATTGAGGAGGGCATGCCATGTTCGACGTACTAATGTATTTGTTTGAGACATATATCCATAACGAAGCTGAGCTGCGTGTGGATCAGGACAAACTGGAACGGGATCTTACCGACGCTGGTTTTGATCGTGAAGACATCTACAACGCGTTACTTTGGCTGGAAAAGCTTGCTGATTATCAGGATGGTCTTGCCGAACCTATGCAGCTGGCATCTGATCCTCTTTCTATACGTATTTATACCGCAGAAGAGTGCGATCGACTGGATGCAAGCTGTAGAGGGTTCCTGCTATTCCTGGAACAGATTCAGGTGCTAAACCTCGAAACACGAGAAATGGTCATTGAGCGCGTACTCGCGCTGGATACGGCAGAGTTCGATCTGGAAGACCTGAAGTGGGTGATCCTGATGGTGCTTTTCAATATTCCAGGTTGTGAAAATGCCTATCAGCAAATGGAAGAATTACTCTTTGAAGTGAATGAAGGTATGCTGCATTAATCAATCTTCATTCAGTATGAGTTGTTATGGCTAAATCAGCACTGTTTACGGTGCGTAAAAACGAGCCCTGCCCACAATGCGGGGCTGAACTGGTTATTCGTTCCGGGAAACACGGTCCGTTTCTTGGTTGTTCACACTATCCAGAATGCGATTACATCCGTCCGCTGAAATCTTCCGCGGACGGACATATTGTCAAAGTTCTGGAGGGTAAGCTTTGTCCTGCATGTGGCGCCGAGCTGGTGCTGAGACAGGGAAGATTCGGGATGTTTATTGGATGCAGCGATTATCCAACGTGTGAACACACCGAACTTATCGACAAGCCAGATGAAACAGCAATAGTCTGTCCTCAATGCCAGACTGGCCACCTGGTCCAGCGGCGTTCCCGTTATGGCAAAACGTTTTACTCCTGCGATCGCTATCCGGAGTGCCAGTTTGTCATTAACTTCAAACCGTTAGCCGGAGAGTGTCCTGAGTGCCATTATCCGCTACTCATCGAAAAGAAAACCGCGCAGGGTGTGAAGCATTTCTGTGCCAGTAAACAATGTGGAAAGCCGTTCTCGGCGGAATAAAAAAGTGAATAATAACCTGCCCACAGGCCCTATCGCTGCTGCGATAGCGGTTCTGAAACAAGAAAAAGTCATCGCCTATCCAACAGAAGCTGTATTTGGTGTCGGCTGCGATCCCGACAGCGAAACGGCTGTTACCTGTCTGTTGGAGCTAAAACAACGCCCAGTCGATAAAGGCTTAATTTTGATTGCGGCAAATTTTGACCAGCTCAAGCCCTATATTGACGATAGCACGCTTACTGATGCTCAACGTGAGGCTGTGTTCGCTCGCTGGCCTGGTCCTGTCACCTTCGTTTTCCCTGCGCCTGCGACTACGCCTCGTTGGTTGACCGGTCGTTTTGACTCGCTGGCCGTGCGAGTCACCGATCATCCGCTGGTGGTTGCATTGTGCCAGGCTTATGGCAAACCGTTAGTCTCCACCAGTGCTAATTTGAGTGGCTTACCGCCTTGCAGAACGGTAGAGGAAGTCCGCGCGCAGTTTGGTACAGACTTTCCCGTAGTTGAAGGGGAGACCGGAGGGCGTTTGAATCCTTCGGAGATCTGTGATGCTCTGACCGGTGAACAGTTTCGACAGGGGTAATATGAAAGAAGCCTATGCTGTTTTTGGTAATCCGATAGCGCACAGTAAATCGCCCTTTATTCATCAGCAATTTGCAGAGCAGTTGAAAATTGATCATTCCTATGGACGTGTACTGGCACCTATCAATGATTTTGTGAATACGCTGAATGCCTTTTTTGCTGAGGGCGGGAAGGGGGCAAATGTCACTGTGCCTTTTAAGGAAGAGGCGTTTGCGCGTGCCGATGAATTAACGGAGCGGGCATCGCTTGCTGGAGCGGTCAACACTCTTAAACGACTTGAGGATGGGCGTTTACTGGGAGATAACACGGATGGTATCGGCTTATTAAGCGATCTTGAACGTTTATCTTTCATTCGCCCCGGATCGCGAGTTCTGTTGATTGGTGCCGGTGGCGCATCCCGTGGGGTTTTATTACCTCTTCTTTCTCTGGATTGTGCGGTAACCATCGTTAACCGTACTGCTTCGCGCGCAGAAGAACTGGCACAAATCTTCTCCCATACCGGCAGTGTGCAGGCGGTGGGAATGGACGAGCTTGATAATTACAGTTTTGATTTAATTATTAATGCGACATCCAGCGGAATTAGCGGTGAGGTACCAGCCATTCCGACATCGCTTATTCACTCCTCTGTCTATTGCTATGACATGTTTTATCAGCAAGGGAATACACCGTTCCTTTCCTGGTGTGCTGAACATGGGGCGAAACAGTATGCCGATGGTCTGGGGATGCTGGTGGGACAAGCAGCGCACGCCGTTTTACTCTGGCATGGTGTATTGCCACAGATTGAGCCCGTCATCAAAAGCATGCAACAGGAAATGTCGGCATGAATCAGGCGATCCAGTTTCCCGATCGAGAAGAATGGCGGACGGATATTAGCGCCGTTGTTTTCCCGGCGTTGGTCCATGGTATGCAGTTAACATGCGCTATATCAGGGGAGACGTTGGCGTCCCGCTTTGGCGGCTGCACGCCTGAACAATGGCTGGAAACCTTTCAACAGCATCGCTGGGACCTGGAAGAAGAGGCCGAAGCATTGATCCAGGACCAGCAGGAAAACTCTCAGGGTTGGGTTTGGTTACTCTGATTTAAATACTCATCTTTCCATTTAACGTAGTTGTTAGCAGAGTATTTTAAGCCTACTTTCTCTTCGTCACTTAATGGCCGGATCTGTTTAACCGGACTACCCAGGTACAGATATCCACTCTCCAGGCGTTTGTTTTGCGGCACCAGGCTTCCTGCCCCAATCATAACGTCGTCTTCTACCACTACGCCGTCCAGTAAAATTGATCCCATACCGACCAATACGCGGTTGCCAATGATGCAGCCGTGTAGCATGACTTTATGACCGACCGTCACATCCTCACCCACGATCAATGGATTACCTTGCGGATTAGATGTGGATTTATGTGTGACATGGAGAACGCTGCCGTCCTGAATGTTTGTACGGGCGCCGATTTGTACATAGTTGACGTCGCCACGAATCGCAACCAGCGGCCAAATCCCGACGTCATCAGCCAAACGAGTATCACCAATGACGACGCTACTGGTGTCGATCATCACGCGTTTTCCGATCTGTGGGAAAAGATCCTTATAAGGACGTAATACATCAGACATGTTTACCTCAACAAAAATAGAGCAGTAATGAAGACTTTGGTTGGATTATCGAGACTGTGCAAGTGATTTAGCTATCAAAAATCAGCCAAATTGTGCAGGAATGTAGCGAAAGGGGTGAAAAACAAGCACTCAGCAAAAAAGATCCAAAAAATACTTGTGCTAAAAAATGGGATCCCTATAATGCGCCTCCATCGACACGGCGGATGTGAATCACTTCACGCAAACAGCCGGTTCGGTTGAAGAGAAAAACCTGAAAATGAGGGTTGACTCTGAAAGAGGAAAGCGTAATATACGCCACCTCGCGACAGAGCGCTAAAGCGCGTCGCAACTGCTCTTTAACAATTTATCAGACAATCTGTGTGGGCACTCGAAGATACGGATTCTTAACGTCGCAAGACGAAAAATGAATACCAAGTCTCTGAGTGAACACGTAATTCATTACGAAGTTTAATTCACGAGCATCAAACTTAAATTGAAGAGTTTGATCATGGCTCAGATTGAACGCTGGCGGCAGGCCTAACACATGCAAGTCGAACGGTAGCACAGAGGAGCTTGCTCCTTGGGTGACGAGTGGCGGACGGGTGAGTAATGTCTGGGAAACTGCCCGATGGAGGGGGATAACTACTGGAAACGGTAGCTAATACCGCATAACGTCGCAAGACCAAAGAGGGGGACCTTCGGGCCTCTTGCCATCGGATGTGCCCAGATGGGATTAGCTAGTAGGTGGGGTAACGGCTCACCTAGGCGACGATCCCTAGCTGGTCTGAGAGGATGACCAGCCACACTGGAACTGAGACACGGTCCAGACTCCTACGGGAGGCAGCAGTGGGGAATATTGCACAATGGGCGCAAGCCTGATGC
>NZ_JAOWCH010000041.1:0-5402 GCF_030337065.1 Citrobacter sp. Cb004
GCAACAACGCCCGCACCAACAGTACGGCCGCCTTCACGGATTGCGAAACGCAGACCGTCGTCCATCGCGATTGGGTGGATCAGGGTAACAACCATTTTGATGTTGTCGCCCGGCATTACCATCTCAACGCCTTCCGGCAGTTCGATGGTACCAGTCACGTCAGTAGTACGGAAGTAGAACTGCGGACGGTAGCCTTTGAAGAACGGAGTATGACGGCCGCCTTCGTCTTTGGACAGAATGTACACTTCAGATTCGAACTTGGTGTGCGGCTTGATAGAGCCCGGCTTAGCCAGTACCTGACCACGTTCGATTTCTTCACGTTTGATACCACGCAGCAGAACACCAACGTTCTCACCAGCACGGCCTTCGTCCAGCAGTTTGCGGAACATTTCAACGCCAGTACAGGTAGACTTAGCAGTATCCTTGATACCAACGATTTCAACTTCTTCACCAACTTTGATGATACCGCGCTCTACACGACCGGTAACAACGGTACCACGACCGGAGATGGAGAATACGTCTTCGATAGGCAGCAGGAACGGCTTGTCAATCGCACGCTCTGGTTCCGGGATGTAAGAATCCAGGAAGCCAGCCAGTTCGATGATTTTCGCTTCCCACTCTGCTTCGCCTTCCAGCGCTTTCAGAGCAGAACCACGAACGATCGGAGTGTCGTCGCCCGGGAAATCGTACTGAGACAGAAGTTCACGAACTTCCATTTCTACCAGTTCCAGCAGCTCTTCGTCATCAACCATGTCGCATTTGTTCAGGAACACGATGATGTACGGAACGCCTACCTGACGACCCAGCAGGATGTGCTCACGAGTCTGCGGCATCGGGCCGTCAGTCGCAGCAACAACCAGGATCGCGCCATCCATCTGCGCAGCACCGGTGATCATGTTTTTAACATAGTCGGCGTGGCCCGGGCAGTCTACGTGTGCGTAGTGGCGAGTCGGGGTGTCATATTCAACGTGAGAAGTGTTGATGGTGATACCACGAGCTTTTTCTTCCGGCGCGTTATCGATCTGGTCGAATGCACGAGCAGCACCGCCGTAGGTTTTAGCCAGTACGGTAGTGATTGCAGCGGTCAGCGTTGTTTTACCATGGTCAACGTGGCCGATAGTACCGACGTTAACGTGCGGTTTTGTACGTTCAAATTTTTCTTTAGACATCGATTGTCCCTCTAAGACACGGATAAATCGGTGATATCACCACATCAACCAGGCCATATGCCTGAGCTGTTGAATGCTTTTAAAAGTAAACAGAGAGAAACGGGAAGGAGAAGTGAAGTGGTGCTGATACCCAGAGTCGAACTGGGGACCTCACCCTTACCAAGGGTGCGCTCTACCAACTGAGCCATATCAGCACGTCTGGAGCGGGCAGCGGGAATCGAACCCGCATCATCAGCTTGGAAGGCTGAGGTAATAGCCATTATACGATGCCCGCATCCTGAAACTCGGCTACCCAGTTCTTTCTGTAATAAAAAAGAGATTTCTCTCTTTTTTATTCGAGCTGATTAATTTTTTAACCAACTCAGGCGGCGATAACGCTGCCAGAAAGTGGTGGTGGGGGAAGGATTCGAACCTTCGAAGTCTGTGACGGCAGATTTACAGTCTGCTCCCTTTGGCCGCTCGGGAACCCCACCGGACTTGATGGTGCCGACTACCGGAATCGAACTGGTGACCTACTGATTACAAGTCAGTTGCTCTACCTACTGAGCTAAGTCGGCATCAAGTAGCGCGCATTTTATGGAGACATGCGCACTCATGCAACTAAAAAATTGCATAAAATGTTCTATCGCTCACATTTTGCGCTATACGACCGATAAATAATCTATTTCTTCTTCGGATTGAACAAATTTCCAACGTCAGCCGCGCTCCCTGAAGGCATTTTGCTCCAGCATGCAGTTATCAATAGAGAGAAAGTGCATCTTTATACATCTGGAATAGCCGTCACATTGCGTTTCAGGGGACGATTTTTTCTTATTATTCCCCCCCATCTGGTGTTACCCTCCTGCCCATTGTCCAAATTAACTGAAATGTGCGTGCCATTGCGTACCGGGGATGATTTCGTTTTTTACCGCAGACCTGATATAGCAATGACAGCCAGACCATGCGTATGAGTATAAAAGAGCAAGCGTTAACGTCGCCTTACCTACAGTTTGATCGCAACCAGTGGGCTGCGCTTCGTGATTCCGTGCCAATGACTCTGACCGAGGAAGAGATTGCTCGTCTGAAAGGCATTAACGAAGACTTATCGCTGGAAGAAGTTGCTGAGATTTATTTGCCATTATCGCGTTTGCTAAATTTTTACATCAGTTCGAACCTGCGGCGTCAGGCTGTGCTGGAGCAATTTTTAGGCACCAACGGCGAGCGTATTCCTTATATTATTAGCATTGCTGGCAGCGTCGCCGTCGGCAAAAGTACGACTGCACGTGTGTTGCAAGCGTTGCTGAGTCGCTGGCCCGAGCATCGTAAGGTTGAGCTGATCACTACTGACGGTTTTCTTCATCCTAACCAGGTGTTGAAAGATCGTGGGCTCATGAAGAAGAAAGGCTTTCCTCAGTCCTATGATATGCACCGTCTGGTTAAATTCGTTTCCGATCTAAAGTCTGGCGTCCCCAACGTTACGGCACCGGTCTATTCTCATCTGATTTATGATGTGATCCCTGATGGCGACAAAACCGTTGCCCAGCCCGATATATTAATCCTCGAAGGGCTCAATGTATTACAAAGCGGGATGGACTATCCTCACGATCCACATCATGTATTTGTTTCTGACTTTGTCGATTTTTCTATTTATGTGGATGCGCCAGAAGAATTACTCCAGACGTGGTATATCAACCGCTTCCTGAAATTCCGCGAAGGGGCATTTACCAACCCAGACTCTTATTTCCATAACTATGCGAAATTGTCGGAAGACGAGGCAATCAACACGGCCACATCGCTGTGGAAAGAAATCAACTGGTTGAATTTAAAACAGAATATTTTACCAACGCGTGAGCGAGCCAGCTTAATCATGACGAAAAGCGCCAATCATGCCGTTGAGCAAGTCAGATTACGAAAATAAAAAAATAAAGGGGAGCCATAGCTCCCCTTCTTATTATTCAGCGCTTCTAAGCGATATTTCCCCACCCATCCAGGGTTTTATCACGCCATTTTGTTCGAGTAGTAATGCACCTTGCGCATCTATTCCACGAGATACGCCAAATATTTCTTTATCACCAATAATGAGTTTAACAGGGCGGTCGATAAAGTTATCCAGCGCCCTCCAGCGGGACAAATACGGCGCCAGGCCCTCATGCTCAAACAGTACCAGGGCAGCGCGCAGCTCGCGGATCAGTCGGGCAGCCAGAGTATTGCGGTCAATGGTAATACCCGCCTCCTGCAGATTAATCCAGCCTTGATTAACCACATTCTCCTCAACCCGACGCATGGACATGTTTATACCCGCCCCAATAACAATCTGTGCGGCATCGCCCGTTTTTCCGGTGAGTTCAACCAGGATCCCTGCCAGTTTACGGTCGAGCAAATAGAGGTCGTTCGGCCATTTAACACGCACTTTATCCGCGCCCAGATCGCGTAAAACCTCAGCCATGACAATACCAATCACCAGGCTCAGGCCAATCGCGGCTGCCGGTCCTTGTTCCAGTCGCCAGAACATTGAAAGGTACAGATTGGCGCCAAAGGGAGAGAACCATTTACGTCCACGACGACCACGACCGGCCTGCTGATACTCAGCGACGCAGGCATCCCCTGACTCCAGTTGACCAATTCGATCCATCAGGTACTGATTGGTTGAGTCGATAACCGGCAGGACCGTTATATTCCCGCCATCCAGCTGAGAATAAATAAGTGATGAATCTAATAGCTGGATAGGTTCAGGTAAGCTGTATCCTTTACCAGGGACAGTAAATACATCAACACCCCAGTCACGTAGCGTCTGGACATGTTTATTGATTGCCGCACGGCTCATTCCCAGCTTTTCACCGAGTTGCTCACCAGATTGAAATTCGCCATCGGATAATAATGAAATAAGCGTCAGGGGGACGGTATTATCCTTCATGCAACGATCTCCACGGCATTCACTTCACCCAGTGGGCCAATAAACCGGACTTCCGGTTCAAGCCAGACATTGAATTTCTCACCGACTTTTTGGCGTACGTGATGCGCCAGTTGCACCACATCCTGACTCGTAGCATGGCCTGCATTAATCAACACCAGTGCCTGCTGCTGATGTACCGCTGCACCACCAATGCGCATGCCTTTTAGCTGACATTGATCGATAAGCCAGCCAGCAGCCAGTTTCACAGAGCCATCAGCCTGCGGGTAATGAGGTGCAGTCGGGAATTTCGCCAGGAGCTCCTGCGCAATGTCCGCGGTGACAACCGGGTTTTTAAAGAAGCTCCCCGCATTACCGTTTACTTTTGGATCGGGCAGTTTTGTGGTGCGCATATGGCAAACAGAATCAAAAACCTGCCGAGGCGTTACCGTGGCAGGATCAAGACGCGTCAGGTCACCGTAAGTGAGAACGGGTTGCCACTGTTTAGGTAAGCGCAGACCAACAGCTACAATCGCGAAACGATCCTGGTACTCATGTTTGAAGATACTGTCGCGGTAACCAAATCGGCATTCTGCGGCGCTGACACGCAGATGTTTGCCGGTCGAAAGCTCTACGCAGTCCACGTATTCGCAGACGCGCCGCAGTTCTACGCCATAGGCACCAATATTCTGGATTGGCGATGAACCCACGCAGCCGGGGATCAGCGCCAGATTTTCCAGCCCGGGCATGCTTTGCTGCAGCGTATGCTCTACCAGATGATGCCAGTTTTCACCCGCGCCTACGTGCAAATGCCACGCATCAGGTTGTTCTGTAATCGCTATTCCCTTGATACGGTTGACGATCACCGTTCCATGGAAGGCATCAAGAAACAGGACGTTACTCCCTTCGCCCAGGATTAGCACTGGATGATGTGATGCATTGGCTGATTGCCAGGCATTTAGTAGTTGTTGCTCATTTTCGACACAGACAAGCACATTAGCGTGTTGATCGATACCGAAGGTGTTCCAGGCTTTAAGGGAGTGATTCATAGACGCTTTCCTGATGCAAAATCGCGCTTAGTTTACCGTATATGCAGCAGGATGGCTTGTTTTATGGAAGCTTAGGAGCAACCGATGAGGCTGCAATCACAATCAGAATAAGGTTTACAGGCCCCGTATCCGGTAATAACAGACGTTGGCCGGATAAGGCGGGAGGCCACCTCCGGCAGTTTTCACTCCCTTCAGACGCAAAAAAGCCCATCCGGCAGGATGGGCTTCTTCACTGATTTGATGCCTGGCAGTTCCCTACTCTCGCATGGGGAGACCCCACACTACCATCGGCGCTACGGCGTTTCACTTCTGAGT
>NZ_JAOWCH010000042.1:0-103458 GCF_030337065.1 Citrobacter sp. Cb004
TCAGAAGTGAAACGCCGTAGCGCCGATGGTAGTGTGGGGTCTCCCCATGCGAGAGTAGGGAACTGCCAGGCATCAAATAAGTGAAGAAGCCCATCCTGCCGGATGGGCTTTTTTGCGTCTGCAGGGAATAAAAACTGCCGGAGGTGACCTCCCGCCTTATCCGGCCTACAAAGGCGTATCACGACACAGCAGCTATCTTCTTATCCATTGCGTAACAAAATCGGCAACTTGCTGTATATCGTTGATATCTAACAATGGAACATCCACCGCAAGCGGAATATCACTGGCAACCGCGATAACATAGTTGTCTATCGCCAGGTCCTCTGGACTGTGCCCGCAACCGTCGCGAAAAAGAACGATCTTAGCAACAGGTTCATGCTTAAAGCCTTCAACCAACACCATATCCAATGTAGAAGCATCCATCCTGCTTACCAGGTACGCTAAATCCAGTTCGGGCTCTTCCGGGGTCTCTACCATTAATGCCCAGCGCTGCTGGCTGGCGACCAGGGTTTGTGCTGCACCGGCTTTGCGTAGCTCATAGCTATCTTTGCCGGGCTTATCAACATCCATATTGTGATGAGTATGCTTAATCAATCCGGGACGAATGCCTCTGGCACGTAGCTCCGGGATCAATTTTTTAAGCAGCGTAGTTTTTCCCGTTCCGCTCCATGCTGCTATAGCGAGTAATGGGATCATGGTTTGTCCTGCCATTTTGCAAGTTCTTCAGGGGTGTTCACGTTCACGAACGCATCTTTATGATCGCTGAAATCGACAGCATGACCGCCAGCCTGGCGCATAAAGACCATGACGCGTCTTTCACCGGACTGAAGATAATCCTGTAGCAAGGGTTGCATGGTGCGGTGCATTAGCGCAATGGTCGGATGATCTCTTTCCCCATCATGCACCCAGACAACCGGTGCAGCTTTGCGCTGTTCCTTCAAACGTTTGACCAGATCGCGAGGAATATAGGGCATATCGCATGGGCAGAACAGAAACCACTCCCCCGCTTGCTGCAGGAATACCGATAGCATCCCGGCCAGTGGGCCAGGGAAATCGGCCAATGAATCAGGGATAACTTTTAGGCCGCTTTGTTGGTAAATATCCCGGTGGCGATTGGCATTAACCACCACGGTTTCGACCTGTAAAGCGAGGGTATCGGCTACGTGCCGCCAAAGAGGTTTACCGTCCAACTCAAGCAGACCTTTATCGGTTCCGCCCATCCGTCTGGCCTTACCGCCTGCCAGCACAACCCCTGTTATTGCACTATCCAGAATCACTGATATCGCCTCTTTTAATGTGGGATTGACCCTGCTAACGTATCTGTATTGAGCCTAAGGAGCACAACCATGAAATGTAAACGTCTGAATGAAGTTATTGAACTCCTCCAGCCGGCCTGGCAGAAGGAACCCGATCTTAACCTGATGCAATTTTTACAGAAACTGGCGCAAGAGTCAGGTTTTGACGGCGAACTGGCGGATTTAACTGATGACATTCTGATCTATCACCTGAAAATGCGTGACTCGGCGAAAGACGCCGTCATCCCAGGTATTCAGAAAGATTATGAAGAAGATTTTAAAACCGCACTACTCCGCGCACGTGGCGTAATTAAAGAGTAAAAGCTTGTAATCGCCACCACCGAAAGCGCTGCGAAATGATATCCTGAATCATTCGTAGTATTTTCCGGATGATGGGATGAACGACAACGCTTTTAATTTCCAGACGCTACACCCGGATACCATCATGGATGCACTGTTTGAGCAGGGGATCCGGGTGGACTCCGGGCTTACCCCGCTTAACAGCTATGAAAACCGTGTCTATCAATTCCAGGACGAAGACCGTCGACGCTTTGTCGTTAAGTTTTATCGCCCTGAACGTTGGTCTGTCGAGCAGATCCAGGAAGAGCACCAGTTTGCTCTGGAACTGGTAAGCGATGAAGTCCCGGTAGCTGCACCGCTGGTACTAAGCGGCCAAACGCTGTTAAGCCATCAGGGTTTCCATTATGCGATCTTCCCCAGCGTCGGCGGGCGGCAGTTTGAGGCCGACAATATCGATCAGATGGAGGCGGTGGGGCGCTATCTGGGGCGTATGCATCAGACCGGATGCAAGCGTACTTTTGCCTTTCGCCCGACGATTGGCCTTGAAGAATACCTGACTGAGCCGCGTAAGCTTTTTGAACACGCACAGTTGATCCCATCAGGGCAAAAAGCGGCTTTCCTGAAGGCAACGGATGCGCTTATCGCGGTCGTTACCGAACGCTGGCATGCACGTTTTACCACGTTACGTCTGCACGGTGATTGTCATGCCGGTAATATTCTGTGGCGCGATGGTCCGATGTTTGTCGACTTAGATGATGCCCGCAATGGCCCGGCTGTTCAGGATTTATGGATGCTCCTCAATGGCGATAAAGCTGAACAACGCATGCAGCTTGAAACCATTATCGAGGCGTATGAAGAGTTTAGTGAGTTCGACACCTCTGAAATCGGACTGATAGAACCTTTACGCGCTATGCGTTTAGTTTATTATCTTGCCTGGCTAATTCGACGTTGGGCTGACCCTGCGTTTCCACAAAACTTCCCGTGGTTAACCGGGGAAGATTACTGGCATCGTCAGACCGCGACCTTTATTGAGCAGGCAAAAATTCTGCAAGAGCCCCCCTTACAATTAACGCCAATGTATTAATCGGAGAAATTTGAACATGAAAAAATTATGGCTGGCGCTGGCTGGTATGGTTTTAGCTTTTAGCGCATCTGCAGCGCAGTTCCAGGATGGCAAACAATACATCACTCTGGAAAAACCTGTTGCAGGTGAACCGCAAGTGTTGGAGTTCTTCTCCTTCTACTGCCCGCACTGCTATCAGTTTGAAGAAGTTCTTCACGTCTCTGATAACGTGAAGAAAAAACTGCCTGAAGGCACCAAGATGACCAAGTACCACGTCGAGTTTCTGGGGCCTTTGGGCAAAGATCTGACGCAAGCTTGGGCCGTTGCTATGGCGCTGGGCGTTGAAGATCAAGTAACCGTTCCGTTGTTTGAAGGGGTTCAGAAAACCCAGACCGTTCAGTCTGTAGCTGATATCCGTAAAGTGTTTGTCGACGCGGGTATTAAAGGTGAAGACTATGATGCGGCATGGAACAGCTTTGTGGTGAAATCACTCGTGGCGCAGCAGGAAAAAGCGGCGGCTGATTTACAGTTGCAGGGCGTTCCGGCAATGTTCGTAAATGGCAAATATCAGGTAAATCCGCAGGGCATGGATACCAGCAGCATGGATATCTTTGTACAACAGTATGCGGATACCGTGAAGTATCTGGTTGGTCAGAAGTAAAAGCAAAAGCCGGTCACTTGTGCTGACCGGCTTTTTTATTTGAGGCTTTAATCGCGTCGAGCTGCGCGTCTTTCTCACTCCACAGCGTATTAAGCCATAGCTGAAACCGACGCTTGAATCCCTTATCGTTCACGTAATCACCGTGTAACTCTTCATGAATTGGCTCCAGATTTACCCGCACGACAATACGCGTTAGCTTACCGCTCAGCATATCGTAGAACGGTCGGCTGCTATTTTCCGGATAGCACAACGTGACGTTCAACATTTTATCGAACTGTGACCCCAGTACGTTCAATGCCATCGCAATACCTGCCGCCTTTGGAGGAAGCAAGTTTTGATAAGGAGAGCGGGTTTGCTCACATTTCTCTTTGGTAAAGCGTGAACCTTCGACAAAATTCACAATAGTTGTCGGGTGTACGCGAAACTTCTCGCAGGAACGACGCGTTGTTTCGACATCTTTACCGCGCCGCTCTGGATGACGGAGTAGGTAGCCACGCGAATAGCGTTTCATAAACGGCATATCCAGCGCCCAGCAGGCCAGGCCAATAAAGGGCACCCAGGCCAGTTGTTGCTTGAGGAAATATTTATTCATGGGGATGTGCTTACGGAACAGAACGCAAAGCACAACGATGTCAGCCCAGCTGTAATGGTTACAAATGAGCAGATACCAATTTTTCTTGCTAAGACCTTCCAGTCCCTCGACATCCCACTTCAGTCGCGGATTGAGGTGTAGCAGTAGCGCCAGACCTTCACACCAGCAGTACATCATGAAATTACAGAAGACAGAAACCTTGCGCCAGACAACGGGAACGGGCAAAAGGAGTTTTACAACTCCGGCAAGGATGATCGGCACAGAACAAAAAATCGTGACCAATATGGTCAATACGATACTCAGCAACAGCGTTATCGCAGCGAGTATTCTCGTCATAATTAAATTATTCAAAAGGTTAGCCATAGATAGTGCGCTAAAGAGGCGCAAGGGGCTGATTTTATCAGAAAACGAACCAAATGATGGATCTTCCCTGAATAGAAAAAAAGGGAATATCTATCCACATCAGGATATAAGCTGTATAAATGGAATAAAATGCTACGCATTTATTTAAGCTTCTGAAATATATGTATAAATAAAATGATGTGTTAATTTTATTGCTATATTTAAAGAGCTGAAAATTATTTATTCACAAAGTTATCCACAGTCTTCTTTGCGAGCAAAGCAGAAGATCTACAAAAGTTTTTCGACAAATGCGGCGAAAAACTCATGTTTTCATCCTGTCTGTGGCATCCTTTACCCATAATCTGATAAACAGGCACGGACATTATGGTTCAGATCCCAGAAAACCCACTTATCCTTGTAGATGGCTCCTCTTACCTGTATCGCGCATACCATGCGTTCCCGCCGCTGACTAACAGTGCAGGAGAACCTACTGGCGCGATGTATGGTGTCCTCAACATGCTGCGTAGCTTGATTCTGCAATATCAGCCGACCCATGCTGCGGTGGTATTCGACGCTAAGGGTAAAACCTTCCGTGATGAGTTATTCGAACACTACAAGTCACACCGCCCACCCATGCCGGACGATCTGCGTGCGCAGATTGAGCCTCTGCATGCGATGGTAAAAGCGATGGGGTTGCCACTGCTGGCTGTTTCGGGCGTGGAAGCAGACGATGTCATTGGTACGCTGGCGCGGGAAGCAGAGAAGGTGGGTCGTCCGGTGCTGATTAGTACCGGTGATAAAGATATGGCTCAGTTGGTGACGCCGAATATCACCCTGATCAACACCATGACCAATACGATCCTCGGCCCGGATGAAGTGGTGAATAAATATGGTGTTCCACCAGAACTGATCATCGATTTCCTGGCGCTGATGGGGGATTCCTCAGATAACATCCCTGGCGTTCCTGGCGTAGGTGAAAAAACCGCGCAGGCTCTGCTGCAGGGGCTGGGGGGGCTGGATACCCTCTATGCTGAATCAGACAAAATCGCGGGGCTGACTTTCCGTGGTGCGAAAACTATGGCGGGCAAGCTTGAGCAGAATAAAGAGGTAGCGTACCTCTCTTATCAATTAGCTACCATCAAAACGGATGTTGAACTGGAGTTGACCTGCGAGCAGTTGGAAGTACGTCAGCCGGCAGCGGATGAACTACTTGGCCTGTTTAAACAGTACGAATTCAAGCGTTGGGTTACTGACGTTGAAGCGGGTAAATGGCTACAGGCGAAAGGAACGAAGCCGGCGGCAAAACCACAGGAAACTATCGCCGTCGATGAAACGCCTGAGGGGCCGGCCACGGTTCTCTCGTATGATAACTATGTGACAATTCTGGATGAAGCGACGCTGGAAGAGTGGATTGCGAAGCTGAAAAAAGCGCCTGTCTTTGCCTTCGATACTGAAACTGACAGCCTGGACAACATCTCCGCGAATCTGGTTGGCCTGTCTTTTGCCATTGAACCGGGTGTGGCTGCATATGTTCCTGTTGCCCACGATTACCTGGACGCCCCCGATCAGATCGCTCGCGACCGCGCGCTGGCATTGCTGAAGCCGCTGCTGGAAGATGAGAACGCGCATAAAGTCGGGCAAAACCTGAAGTATGATCGCGGTATCCTGGCGAACTATGGCATCGAACTGCGTGGTATCGCCTTTGACACCATGCTCGAATCCTACATTCTTAACAGCGTCGCTGGCCGACACGATATGGACAGCCTCTCGGACCGCTGGCTGAAACATAAAACCATCACCTTTGAAGAGATCGCCGGAAAGGGCAAAAACCAGCTGACCTTTAACCAGATAGCGCTGGAAGAAGCCGGACGTTACGCTGCGGAAGACGCCGACGTTACGCTACAGCTCCATCTCAAAATGTGGCCAGAATTGCAGCAGCATAAAGGACCGTTGAACGTCTTTGAAAATATCGATATGCCGCTGGTTCCTGTTTTGTCTCGCGTTGAGCGCAACGGTGTGAAAATCGATCCGGCTGTTCTGCACAAACATTCAGAAGAGTTGACGCTGCGTTTGAACGAGCTGGAGCAAAAAGCGCACGAGATCGCCGGAGAAGCGTTTAACCTCTCTTCCACCAAGCAACTGCAAACTATCCTGTTTGAAAAGCAGGGTATTAAGCCGCTGAAGAAAACCCCTGGCGGCGCGCCATCAACGTCGGAAGAGGTACTGGAAGAGCTCGCGCTCGATTACCCATTGCCGAAAGTGATCCTGGAATATCGCGGCTTAGCAAAACTGAAGTCGACCTATACGGATAAGCTTCCGTTGATGATTAACAAGAAAACCGGGCGCGTGCACACCTCCTATCACCAGGCGGTGACCGCTACCGGGCGCTTGTCATCTACGGATCCAAACCTGCAGAACATCCCGGTACGTAATGACGAAGGTCGTCGTATTCGTCAGGCGTTTATTGCGCCAGAAGACTACGTGATTGTCTCCGCAGACTACTCACAGATTGAACTGCGTATCATGGCGCATCTCTCGCGTGATAAAGGTCTGCTTACAGCGTTTGCCGAAGGGAAAGATATTCACCGCGCAACGGCTGCGGAAGTCTTCGGCTTACCGCTGGATTCCGTGACTGGTGAACAACGCCGCAGCGCGAAAGCCATCAACTTCGGTTTGATCTACGGGATGAGTGCCTTTGGTTTGGCGCGCCAGTTGAATATTCCGCGTAAAGAAGCACAGAAGTACATGGACCTCTACTTCGAACGCTACCCTGGCGTGCTGGAATATATGGAACGTACCCGTGCACAGGCAAAAGAGCAAGGTTATGTCGAAACGCTGGAAGGGCGTCGTCTCTATTTACCGGATATTAAATCCAGTAATGGCGCTCGTCGCGCTGGTGCAGAGCGCGCGGCAATTAACGCCCCGATGCAGGGTACTGCCGCAGACATTATCAAACGAGCCATGATTGCGGTGGACGGATGGCTGCAAACCGAGCAACCACGTGTGCGCATGATCATGCAGGTACACGATGAACTGGTGTTTGAAGTGCATAAAGATGACCTCGAAAGCGTCTCTAAAAAGATCCATCAACTGATGGAAAACGAGACCCAGATTGATGTGCCGTTGCTGGTGGAAGTCGGTAGTGGCGAAAACTGGGATCAGGCGCACTAAGGGTTTACTGAATAACGCCCCTTTTTCGTAACTAAGCAACATAAGATAGAACTTTTTGTGATGTCCATTAGAATTCCCTATGTAAGGAATGAAAAAAAATTACAAAAAGTGCTTTCTGAGCTGCTCAAAAAAGAGTAAAGTTATTCACGTAGGGTACAGAGGTAAGATGTTCTATCTTTCAGACCTTTTACTTCACGTAATCGGATTTGGCTGAATATTTTAGCCGCCCCAGTCAGTAATGACTGGGGCGTTTTTTATTGTGCGAAAGAAAAGTTTCGTACAGGCTGTAGGCCGGATAAGACGCGCAGCGGCGCTATCCGGCATATCGGTGGGTTATTCCCCGTCCTGCATCTCTTCAATCGGCGCCAGTTCACTAAACCAGCTATCCAGCTTCTGCCGAAGTTTGTCCACGCCCAGTTTTTTCAGTGATGAAAATGCTTCTACCTGTACATCACCGTTAAATGCCAGTACGGCTTCACGTACCATATTCAACTGGGCTTTGCGCGCACCGCTGGCCAGCTTGTCTGCTTTAGTCAGCAGTACCAGAACCTGAACGTTGCTCTCAACCGCCCACAGGATCATCTGCTGGTCGAGGTCTTTTAGCGGGTGACGAATATCCATCAGTACCACCAGACCTTGCAGGCTCTGACGTTTTTCCAGATATTCAGCCAGCGCGCGCTGCCATTTGCGTTTCATCTCTTCCGGAACTTCGGCATAACCGTATCCTGGCAAATCGACCAGGCGTTTGCCGTCAACGACTTCAAACAAGTTGATGAGCTGAGTACGACCCGGCGTTTTCGATGTACGCGCCAGACTCTTTTGATTCGTCAGGGTATTTAGCGCACTGGATTTGCCTGCGTTGGAACGGCCAGCAAAAGCCACTTCGATACCGGTATCGGAAGGTAGGTGGCGAATATCAGGCGCACTCATCACAAAGTGCGTCTGTTGATAATTCAAGTTAGTCAAAGCAGTCCTCTCCATCAATCAGGGCTTTGCAGCGATTATACCTGAACCCCAGCAAAAGGCTGGTTTTTCGGCGCGTAGGCTATGTAAGTAAAAACCTCGCACTTTGTGAGACATTGCCGATAGTTTCTATACGAGATGACAGAGTAAAAAATGACGTAACTAAAATAAATCATATAGTTAAGATAAGGCACTATTCTTAAAGTCCGAAATTGTTACCCAGGTTACTTGTACGTTTAAACCAAAGCGGTAAAGTAACGCCCATAGCGAGGAAGCTGACAGGATAGTCGACTCAGGATGAGGGTCAGGAGCGCCAGGAGGCGAAGACACAGGATTGTCAGGGAGACAAACGTCTGGAGACGTTAGTAAAAGGAAATGGAAACAACACGGAATGTTTCAGGCTAAGGGAAAAACAGGGTGTGTTGATAGCCAACAGGGATTGTAGAGCCCGTAAGGGTTGAGAGTCAGGAAAAAAGGCGACAGATTACTCTGTCGCCTTTTTTCTTTATTTCTGCTAGATTCCGGCGCAATTATATACTGAATAAAACAGCCAAAGACGAATCATGATGAAACCAACTTCTACACCACGCGGTAAAGGTCCTGCAAAAGCGCGTCGTAAAACACGCGAAGAAATTAATCAGGAAGCTCGCGACCGTAAGCGCCAGAAAAAACACCGTGGTCATGCGGCGGGTAGCCGTGCGTCCGGTAGCGAAGGCGCATCTGGTGGCGGAAACCAAAATAAGCAAAAAGATCCTCGTATTGGCAGCAAAAACCCCATTCCATTGGGCGTGACCGAAAAAGTCACCAAACAGCACAAACCGAAGAGTGAGAAACCTATGCTTTCACCACAGGCTGAGTTGGATTTACTGGAAACGGATGAGCGCCTGGATGCGCTGCTGGAGCGTCTTGAAGCAGGAGAAACCCTGAGCGCGGAAGATCAGACCTGGGTTGATGCCAAGCTGGACCGCATTGATGAGCTGATGCAAAAGCTGGGTCTTTCTTACGATGACGAGGAAGAAGAGGAAGAGGAAGAAAAGCAGGAAGACATGATGCGTCTGCTGAAAGGCGGCAACTAACGGTTTTACACCGTGGGTCTTCCCGTCCTGCTTATAACCCTTCCGGTTATATGTTATCTGGTGTGGTTATTCGTTAAACTACAGCGGTTGTCGCGGCGACAGAAGTGGCTGCGCAACCGGCTTATCACCCGCACTGGGGTTAAGCCGGTACGCCGTACCCGCCAGAGACGCCATCGGAAGGAGTGAGCATGTCAGAGCAGTTAATAGACTGGGACCTGGCCCTGATCCAGAAATATAACTATTCCGGGCCACGATATACCTCGTACCCGACCGCGCTGGAGTTTTCTGAAGACTACGGCACAGAAGCATTTCTAAAGGCCGTGGCGCGTTATCCTGAGCGTCCGCTCTCGCTGTACGTTCACATCCCGTTTTGCCACAAACTGTGCTACTTCTGTGGCTGCAACAAGATTGTGACTCGCCAGCAGCATAAAGCAGATCAATATCTCGATGCCCTGGAACAAGAAATTATCCATCGCGCACCGCTGTTCGCCGGACGCCATGTCAGCCAGCTGCACTGGGGCGGCGGCACGCCAACGTATCTGAATAAAGCGCAAATCAGCCGTTTGATGTCACTGCTGCGTGGCAATTTCAACTTTAACGACGATGCCGAAATCTCGATCGAAGTGGATCCGCGTGAAATCGAGCTGGATGTCCTTGATCATTTACGCGCTGAAGGTTTTAACCGTTTGAGCATGGGAGTGCAGGACTTCAACAAAGAAGTTCAGCGCCTGGTGAACCGTGAGCAGGATGAAGAGTTTATCTTTAAGCTGCTGAATCATGCGCGGGAGATTGGCTTTACCTCAACGAATATCGATCTGATTTATGGCCTGCCAAAACAGACGCCAGAGAGCTTCGCCTTTACCCTGAAACGCGTGGCTGAGCTGAATCCAGACCGTCTGAGCGTCTTTAACTACGCGCACCTGCCGACGCTGTTTGCTGCCCAGCGCAAGATTAAAGATGCCGACCTGCCCAGCGCGCAGCAGAAGCTGGATATCCTGCAGGAGACCATCTCTTCACTGACCGAAACTGGCTATCAGTTCATTGGCATGGATCACTTTGCCCGCCCGGATGACGAACTGGCCATTGCTCAACGCGAGGGCGTTTTGCATCGCAATTTCCAGGGCTATACCACCCAGGGGGATACCGATCTGCTGGGGATGGGCGTATCGGCCATCAGTATGATTGGCGACAACTACGCGCAGAATCAGAAAGAGCTGAAGCACTATTACCAGCAGGTAGACGAGCAGGGGAATGCGCTGTGGCGCGGAATTGCCCTGACCCGCGACGACTGCATTCGTCGGGATGTTATTAAGCTCCTGATCTGCAATTTCCGCCTCGACTATGCCGCCGTGGAACAACAATGGGATCTGAACTTCGCTGACTATTTTGCCGAAGACCTGAAACTGCTGGCACCGCTGGCGAAAGATGGGCTGGTGGATGTGGATGAGAAGGGGATTCAGGTTACGCCGAAGGGGCGTCTGCTGATTCGTAATATTTGCATGTGCTTCGATGCATATCTGCGCCAGAAAGCGCGTTTGCAGCAGTTCTCGCGCGTTATTTAGCCGGGTTGCCCGGTGGCGCTTCGCTTACCGGGCCTACGAAATCTCAATACGTAGGTCGGGTAAGCGAAGCGCCACCCGACAAACCCGCTAGCTGAACAGCCCAACCAGCGCCGCACACAGCACGGCGGCAACCGCAGTTTGTGGCGTATGGCTTTCAACCGCACCGCTCGATAGCAGATTTATCATTGATTCCAGCATGATGACTTCCCCCCGTTTGCCGGGCACGATCATACTTAACTCATCGGAACAGTAAAGCGCAAAATAGCAGCAATTTGCGCTCAATTATCAATCTTTACACAGTGACCGATCGTCACTCCATTCCGAGTTCTTTTAACTTACGCGTCAAGGTATTACGGCCCCATCCAAGCAGGCGTGCGGCTTCCTGTTTGTGCCCCTGGGTATGACGTAGCGCGGTGGTCAGCAGCGTGCGCTCCATCTCCGGTTGAGCCTCTGAAAGCAGGTTTTGATGACCGGAACGTAATGCCCGATCCGCCCACTGTGCCAACAGGGTTGCCCAGCTGTCTGGCTGCATATGGGACGGTGCATCAGGCACGGTGGTTTCAAACAGTTCGGTCGGTAAGTCCTGAATGAGTACTTCCTGTCCGGCGGCCATTACGGTTAACCAGCGACAGGTATTCTCAAGCTGACGCACGTTTCCCGGCCATGACAGACGGGTGAGCGCCGCCTCGGTTTCAGTGTGTAATTGCTTGGCTTCTACTCCCAGTTCGCGGGCGGCCTCCTGCAGGAAATGACGCGCCAGGCGTGGGATATCTTCCCGACGTTCGCGCAGTGGCGGCAGATGTACCCGGATGACGTTCAGGCGATGGAATAAGTCCTCACGGAATTTGCCTTCCTGCACCCGCAGTTCCAGGTTCTGGTGCGTGGCGGCGATAATACGTACGTCCACCTTCACAGGCGCATAACCGCCAACGCGGTAAAACTGTCCATCGGCTAATACGCGCAATAAGCGTGTCTGCACGTCCAGCGGCATATCGCCAATTTCATCGAGGAACAGCGTACCGCCGTCTGCCTGTTCAAAGCGCCCCTGACGAATCGTATTCGCCCCGGTAAACGCCCCTTTTTCATGGCCAAACAGCTCAGACTCGATCAAATCTTTCGGAATAGCAGCCATGTTCAGCGCGATAAACGGTGCTTTGACGCGCGGGCTATGACGGTGCAACGCATGGGCGACCAGCTCTTTACCGGTCCCGGACTCTCCGTTAATCAATACGCTGATTGAAGAACGGGACAGGCGACCAATAATGCGAAAGACGTCTTGCATTGCCGGTGCTTCGCCGATGATGTCGGTTGTTGGGCCGTTGATTTGAATATTACGCGGCTGCTGCTGTTCCTGATAATGGCTGATGGCGCGTTCGACCAGCGCCACGGCTTCATCAATATCAAAAGGTTTGGGCAGATAATCAAACGCCCCTTGCTGGTAGGCGCTGACGGCAGCATCCAGATCGGAGTGTGCGGTCATTATGATGACCGGAAGCATCGGATGCCGCTGTTTGATCTGTTTTAACAGCGTCAGGCCGTCCATGCCCGGCATGCGGATATCCGACAGCAGTACGTCCGGCGTTTTGCTGGCCAGCGCGTCCAGTACCTCTTTACCACTCTCAAATGTAGTGCAGCTTAGTCCTGCCCCTGCGAGCGCACGTTCAAGCACCCAACGGATGGAACTATCGTCATCAACTACCCAGACTATTCCTCGTTGCATAAACGTCACCTTTATTTCCTGATAGGCAGGTAAACCGAGAACTCGGTATGACCCGGCCAACTGGTAAATTCAATTTTGCCGGAATGTTGATCAATCAAATTACGGGCGATGGATAATCCAAGGCCGGTACCTCCTTCGCGACCGCTGACCATTGGGTAGAACAGCGTGTCCTGCAAATGCGAGGGAATTCCCGGGCCGTTATCCTCAACATCAATCCGCGCCGCCAGACGATAACGCATACCGTGCAGCGTGAGCTGAAACGCGGTGCGGGTACGCAGAATAATCTCGCCGCCTTCCGGTCCCAGCGCCTGCAAAGCATTGCGCACGATGTTCAGCAAAACCTGCTCGATCTGGTCCGGGTCGTGCAGTAATTCAGGCAGACTCGGGTCGTAATCACGAATCAGCGTGACGTTTTCCGGCAGCTCCATCGAGACCAGCGCTACCACGCGCTCCGCCACTTTGTGAATACTTTCCGTGACGTGCATTCCCGGCTGTTGTGGTCCCAGCAGACGGTCGACCAGATTACGCAGGCGGTCGGCCTGCTCAATAATGACTTTGGTATATTCGGTCAGCGCCGGGTCCGGAAGCGCTTTACTGAGCAGTTGCGCCGCGCCGCGTAATCCACCCAGCGGGTTTTTAATTTCGTGCGCCAGGCCGCGCACCAGATCGCGGGCAGCAATCTGCTGGGCGTGCTGGAGCTGTTCCTGGCTCAGACGGCGCTGGTTATCCATTGGCGCCATCTCCAGCAGGATAAGGCCATCAGGCAGCCTCTGAGCGGTCACAGAGAGGATATGTGAGTGGCTATCTATCACCAGCGTCACTTCGTTATCCGTAAAGCCCTGGCCTGCATCCAGGCTCTCTCGCATCAGCCCGATGTTTAAGGAGAAATAACTCAACAGATCGGGAAGTGGGGTACCAAACAGTTTGCGGGAGCTTTGGGCGAGCAGCTGTTGTGCCGCCGGGTTGGCGTAATGTACCGCCAGCTCATCGTCGACGAGTAAGATGCTGTTGATTAAAGAATTGAGGATCTGCCCAGCATCGGGCAGCGTGCCGGTTGCCATTCAGCAGTCTCCTGAAAAGTGTTGCACCAATTTAGTGCATTATAGCTTTTTACATCAAAAAAGCGCGAGGAAGCAGGTTGTTAGTGGAGAAAAAAGCCCATCCTGGGATGGGCTAAAAGTTCCACGGCAACTTAAAGACTCTATATTTTTCTTGCTACAGCCGCGTGGGTCGCAACAAGAAATCTACGGAGTATTGGTACTAATTAAACGCTGTAGTACAGCTCAAACTCTACCGGGTGCGGAGTCATACGCACGCGGTCATCTTCTTCGCGACGCAGCGTAATGTACGCATCGATCGCTTCATTGGTGAACACGCCGCCTGCAGTCAGGAACTCGCGGTCCAGATCCAGTTCTTTCAGTGCTTCTTCCAGAGAACCAGCAACCTGTGGGATCTCTTTCGCTTCTTCCGGCGGCAGGTCGTACAGGTTTTTGTCCATGGCTTCGCCTGGGTGGATCTTGTTCTTAATACCGTCAAGGCCAGCCATCAGCAGTGCTGCGAAGCACAGGTACGGGTTAGCAGCCGGGTCCGGGAAACGCACTTCGATACGACGCGCTTTCGGAGAAGCCACTACCGGAATACGGATAGAAGCAGAACGGTTACGGGCAGAGTAAGCCAGCATTACCGGCGCTTCGTAGCCTGGGACCAGACGCTTGTAAGAGTTGGTGGTTGGGTTAGCCAGGGCGTTGATCGCTTTAGCGTGTTTGATTACGCCGCCGATGTAGAACAGCGCCTGCTCAGACAGACCCGCATATTTGTCGCCAGAGAACAGGTTTACGCCGTTCTTGGACAGGGACATGTGGCAGTGCATACCGGAACCGTTATCGCCAAACATAGGTTTTGGCATAAAGGTCGCGGTTTTACCGAAACGGTGAGCGACGTTGTGAACCACATATTTGTAGATCTGAATTTCGTCCGCTTTTTTGGTCATGGTGTTAAAGCGGGTCGCGATTTCGTTCTGACCTGCGGTCGCCACTTCGTGGTGATGCGCTTCAACAACCAGGCCCATTTCTTCCATGATCAGACACATGGTAGAACGGATGTCCTGAGAAGAATCTACCGGAGGAACCGGGAAGTAACCGCCTTTCACGCCAGGACGGTGACCTTTGTTACCACCTTCGTATTTGGTGGAGGAGTTCCATGCGCCTTCGATGTCATCGATAGCCACGTGGGAACCGGAAATGGACGCGCCGAAACGGATGTCGTCAAACAGGAAGAACTCTGGCTCAGGCCCGAACAGAACGGTGTCTGCGATGCCGGTAGAACGCAGATACTCTTCAGCGCGTTTAGCGATGGAGCGCGGGTCGCGGTCGTAGCCCTGCAGCGTACCTGGTTCCAGGATATCGCAACGGATGATCAGGGTGGACTCTTCATAGAACGGGTCGATGAGTGCAGTAGACGCATCTGGCATCAGAACCATGTCTGATTCGTTAATGCCTTTCCAGCCACCGATTGAGGAGCCGTCAAACATTTTGCCTTCTTCGAAGAATTCGGCATTTACCTGATGAGCAGGAATAGTGACGTGCTGTTCTTTACCTTTGGTATCAGTGAAGCGTAAATCAACAAACTTCACTTCGTGTTCGTTCAGCATCGTCAAAACGTGTTCAGCGGACATACTTACTCTCCCGGATTGGTCATGGTCGTCGTGGTAACGAAGTCTTCAATTCTGCAAAAAATTGGCCGTGTCGCCGTAAAAAATATAAAGCGAAATCTGTGCCAACTTTTAAATTGCCCCTAAAAGGCGTTATCATGCGCACTATCGTGCAAAGGGGCTGCACCATGAAGGTTGTATTGCACCATTATAGTGCTTTAATGTGAACATTAAGCACCATATTGGTGCAAAGCATGTCAGATTACCCCTTTTAACGCTCCGTGAATGTGATCACAAAGAAACTCTGCAATACTTGTTTGCGGAGGATGTTTGTGATCCTGTTTTGTACTGCGATTAATCCGTGTACAATAACGCGCTATTTCTAAAATGCCTGAGGCAAAGTTGTGATCGAAAATTTGCGTAACATCGCCATCATCGCGCACGTAGACCATGGTAAAACGACCCTGGTAGACAAGCTGCTCCAACAATCCGGTACGTTCGATGCACGTGCTGAAACCCAAGAGCGCGTGATGGACTCCAACGATTTGGAGAAAGAGCGTGGGATTACCATCCTCGCTAAAAACACCGCTATCAAATGGAATGACTACCGTATCAACATCGTTGATACCCCAGGGCACGCCGACTTCGGTGGTGAAGTTGAACGTGTAATGTCCATGGTCGACTCCGTGCTGCTGGTGGTGGATGCAATGGATGGTCCGATGCCGCAGACGCGCTTCGTGACCAAAAAAGCCTTTGCCCATGGCCTGAAGCCAATTGTTGTTATCAACAAAGTTGACCGCCCTGGCGCGCGTCCTGACTGGGTTGTTGATCAGGTATTTGACCTGTTCGTTAACCTCGACGCTACCGACGAGCAGCTGGACTTCCCGATCGTTTACGCTTCCGCGCTGAACGGTATCGCAGGTCTGGATCACGAAGATATGGCTGAAGACATGACTCCGCTGTATCAGACCATCGTTGATCGTGTTCCGGCTCCAAGCGTAGACCTTGATGGCCCGCTGCAGATGCAAATCTCTCAGCTGGACTACAACAACTACGTTGGCGTAATCGGCATCGGCCGTATCAAACGCGGTAAAGTTAAACCGAACCAGCAGATCACTATCATTGATAGCGAAGGCAAAACCCGTAACGGTAAAGTCGGTAAAGTTCTGACCCATCTGGGTCTGGAACGTATCGAGAGTGATATTGCCGAAGCGGGCGATATCATCGCGATCACCGGTTTGGGCGAACTGAACATCTCCGACACCATCTGCGACCCGCAGAACGTCGAAGCGCTGCCGGCTCTGTCCGTTGATGAACCGACCGTAACCATGTTCTTCTGCGTAAACACCTCCCCGTTCTGTGGTAAAGAAGGTAAATATGTTACCTCTCGTCAGATCCTTGACCGCCTGAACAAAGAGCTGGTGCACAACGTTGCGCTGCGCGTCGAAGAAACCGAAGATGCGGATGCGTTCCGTGTATCCGGTCGTGGTGAGCTGCACCTGTCTGTTCTGATCGAGAACATGCGTCGTGAAGGTTTCGAAATGGCGGTTTCCCGTCCGAAAGTAATCTTCCGCGAAATCGACGGCCGTAAACAAGAGCCGTTCGAAAACGTAACGCTGGACGTAGAAGAGCAGCATCAGGGTTCTGTCATGCAGGCTCTGGGTGAGCGTAAAGGCGACCTGAAAAACATGAATCCAGATGGCAAAGGCCGCGTACGTCTTGACTACGTGATCCCAAGCCGTGGTCTGATCGGCTTCCGTTCAGAATTCATGACCATGACTTCCGGTACCGGTCTGCTGTACTCCACCTTCAGCCACTACGACGATGTTCGCGCGGGTGATGTGGGTCAGCGTCAGAACGGCGTACTGATCTCCAATGGCCAGGGTAAAGCAGTTGCGTTCGCACTGTTCAGCCTGCAGGACCGCGGTAAGCTGTTCCTGGGTCACGGTGCTGAAGTTTACGAAGGCCAGATCATCGGTATTCACAGCCGCTCTAACGACCTGACTGTAAACTGCCTGACCGGTAAGAAACTGACCAACATGCGTGCGTCCGGTACTGACGAAGCAACGGTTCTGGTTCCGCCGGTTAAGATGACTCTGGAGCAGGCTCTGGAATTCATCGATGACGACGAACTGGTAGAAGTTACCCCAACCTCTATCCGTATCCGTAAGCGTCACCTGACTGAAAACGATCGTCGCCGTGCAATGCGTGGCGCGAAAGAAGAGTAATTAACGCTCTTTCTCAGGTAAGCATAAAAAAGCCGCTGATTTCAGCGGCTTTTTTTATCATCAGGAGAATTAGAAGAAATACTTTGCCCCAACACGAATCTGGTTTTGTTCGCGATGATAGGGTTTAACATTGCGATCTAACCAGCGTAATTCAAGGTAGGGTAACCAGTGCTCATTGATACGATACTTAAAGGTATTGGTAATTTCCCAGTGATGATCTTTTCCGTTGCTGCTATTGAAGTCATTGACTCGCATAAAATAGTGCGGTTCAAAGGTATAGGAAAATTTATCGGTAATGGTAAAGTTCCAGTAGTTGCCTATTTCATAGGTATCATTATTATCCAGCTCACCGTTTAGGTCGGTTGAACTGTAGTTATTATGGTTATATCGATTACGCACGGTAAGATTAAACCACGGAGTAAATTTATAGTTAACATCCAGATAAACAGCACCACCTGAGCCAATACTCTTATCGTTTATTAACCCTCCAGGCTGGATTGTTAATTTATCTGTCGGTTTAAATAACGGGTACCAACCCTCTATTTCGTTATAGCCGTGTTTTAACTCATCCTTGCGCTGCATAGTGTAGGTATTCGTGAGCATGATACCTGCGCCCATATCGGAGTTATAGCCAACGCGCAGCATGACCTCCATTTGGTCGGAGGCCAGGTTATATGCTTCGCGGTTTTCTACATAGGCTCCAGCGAAAGCAGAGGTTGATACTACAGAGGTTAAGAGAATTATTGTCGTTAATTTTTTCATGATAAATCCATTTTTTACGCGTAGGGAGGCCGCCATCCATTGGGATGGAATAGGCGGCAATTATTTTTATACGTTTACAGCAGAGGTGTTCTTTTTATTAGTAATAGGGTCCGGTTGGATGTTGTTTTTCTTCCGTTGGCTGATTTCCTCAATAATAAAAGCAAAACGAGTTTCGTTGAGCTTATAAAAGAAGCCCATCGTGAGTGCTGCAATAATTGCAAGTCCGCAAGGCCAGAGGAAAATAAGCTGACGTAAACCGAGCAGTGTGGCATCGCTCTGGACTATATTGGGGATATAACCGATTTGCGTCAGCATGATGCCCGGCAGGAAGCCTGCGAGCGCAGCAGAAATTTTGCGAGAAAAGGTATAACCCGTATACACCGAACCTTCCGCACGGATCCCCGTTTTCCATTCGCCATAATCGACCGTATCCGGAACCAGTGCCCAGTTTAGACTGTTAACAAAAGCGGTTCCGAAGAAGGCCATGCAAGAGAACGTGACGAATAAAAATGACGTACTGCCCCAGAAAAAGTTCAGCACATCACCGATAGCCCATAGCGCCAGGCCACCGAGGTAAACCTGCTTTTTACCGAAGCGTTTTACAGCTGTGGGAACCAGCAGTACCCCAACCAGAATGCATCCCATGCTGAAGAAACCCATCCACGACAGCAGATGAATATCGTTGAGCACGTACTGGGTGTAATACACCTGGATCGCCAGCTTGATGTTGAATGCCGCCAACGTGCACAGATTGGCGACACACAGCACCAGCAGTGGAGGGTTACGGAAAATGGCGCAGAACGACTTGAGAATGCTGGGCTTATGGTGATCCGGCACGATTTCGATATAGCGTTCCTTCACACCGCTAAAGCACCACCACATGCTGAACAGTCCGCAGACGGAGAAGATCAGTGCGGCAATCAGATAACCCAGCGAAGGTGAACTAACAAATAGCGCCTGAATAGGCATAAAGCCAACAGTACACAGTAACAGGCCTACGGTAGCGCCGCCCTGACGCCAGGCGGCGAGCTGAGCTCGTTCATGCGGGTTTTTCGTGATCGCGGGCACCATCGCGCCGTAGGAGCAGTTCATCAGGCTATAGAACAGCCCGAACAGCATAAACAACACTGTCGCTAGCCCGGTTTTCACCGTTAGCGTAAAATCTGTCGCTAAAAACTGCGCGCTGGCAACGACAGCAACAGGAAATGATGCATACAAAATAAAGGGCCTGAATTTCCCTTTTGCGCCAATATTACGCCTTGAGTCCAGCAACACACCGGTCAACATATCAGTGAAAGCGGTGAAGAACTTCGCCACCAAAAAGATAATCCCACCGTAATACGCCGGCATCCCTAGTTCATCGGTATAAAATTTAAGCAGATACAGCGTACCGATACACAGCATCAAATTTGAGCCGAAGTCACCCACTCCGTAGGCGAATTTTTCACGCAGGCTCAGTTTTAGCGTTAGCGGATCATGAAAAGACATAATCGCTCCTCAATAGCGCCCCGTAGAGCGCTATTCATTATTATTATCAAACGGGTTGTTTACGCGCTTCTATCTCTTCAACGATGCGGACATACATCTTCTCGTTAAGGTTGTAGAAACAGCCCATAGCTACAATGGTGATCACCGCCAAGGCGCAAGGATAAATAAAGATCAACTGACGCAATCCTTCGACCGTACTTGCAGATTGCACCACATTGGGGACGTAGCCGATTTGCGTCAGCATCCAGCCCGGGAAGAATCCTGCCAGCGCTTGTGACACTTTACGGAAGAAGGTGAAACCGGTGTATACCGTACCTTCAGAGCGTACGCCGGTACGCCATTCGCCATATTCCACGGTATCGGAGACCAGCGCCCAGTTCAGGCTGTTGACGAATGCCGAGCCGAAGAACGCCAGACAAGAGAACGCGACAAAACTGACGGAGCCGCCGCCAAAGAAGTAGTTAAGCAGATCGCCCGCCACCCAAATCAGCAAACCGCCGATGTAGACTTTTTTCTTGCCGAAACGTCTGACCATGCCAGGCATCAAGAAGACGCCGATGAAGATACAACCCATGCTAAAAAAGCCCATCCAGGAAAGGAGGATCGGGTCATTAAGAACGTACTGGGTGTAGTAGACCTGAATCGCCAGCTTGACGTTAAACGCGCCAAGCGTGCAAAGGTTGGCAATGCACAGAATAAACAGCGGGCGGTTACCGGCGATGGCGCGAAAGGATTGCAGCAATCCCGGTTTTTGCGCGGCATCAACGGGTTTCACTTCCACGTAACGTTCTTTTACCCCGGCATAGCAGAGCCACATAAACAGCAGGCCAAACAGAGAAAACAACGTGGCGGCGAAGATATAACCCAGCTGCGAGTTGCCTTCGATCAGGTTCATTACGGGAACAAAACCGACGGTACACAGCAACAGACCCAGGGTTGCGCCACCTTGCCGCCAGGCGGCAAGCGACGCGCGTTCGTCAGGATTTTTCGTAATCGCGGGAACCATCGCACCATAAGAGCAGTTCATCATGCTGAAAAACAATCCGTACAGCATAAACAGCACTGTTGCCATGACCGTTTTACCGGTTACTTCAAACGGTGTACCGACAAAGTTTGCAATCGCCAGCAAGGTAACCGGAAATGCGGCATAAAGAACGAACGGACGGAATTTTCCCTTCGGGCCGATTTTGCGGCGGGAATCAAGCATAATCCCGGTGCCCATATCGGTAAACGCGGTAAAAAACTTGGCGATGAGGAAAATGATACCGCCATAAGTTCCAGGTAAGCCAAGGACATCGGTATAAAACTTGAGTAAATAGAGCGTACCAATATCCAGCAGGATATTGGAGCCTAAATCACCCATCCCATAGGCGAGTTTTTCTTTGAACGGCAAGCGTAGGGTTGCCGGATTAGAGGAAGTCTGACTCATTATTATTCTCCATGTGCCCGCGAGTTTCCCCACGGGCGAGCCGCATTAGATGTTGCGTAAAGTGGCAAACAGTGACGCCCATTCACTCTTCGCGCGATAAAACACCGGAGGCTTGCCAATAGGCGCATCCACGGTAATTTCACCGCCCTGGTAAGTTTCCCCGGTCCAGATGTTGACCCAGCTATCCTCCGGCAGGTACAGCGTCCAGTTTTGCTGGCCTTGTTCGTGAACCGGCGCAACCAACACATCCTGTCCCAGCAGGTACTGATATTTCAGGGTGTAGGTCCGTGCATCGTCTTCGTAATGTAGGAATAGCGGACGCATCACTGGCAGACCGGTGGCGCTGTTTTGCGCGACCGCCTGTTTCAGATACGGTTTAAGGGTGGTAAAGACGGTGGTCATACGAGCAAAGTGGGCGATGGTTTCAGCATCACCATCAAACTGCCAGTTATCGCCAGGGCGGTTACCTTCGTGGGTGCGCATCATCGGTGTGAAGGTGCTAAAGTCACACCAGCGCAGCAGCAGCTCTTTGCTGCGTTTCATTTCAAATAGGGTGGTGTAGCCGCCGATATCGCTGTGGTGCAGACCATGACCGCTCATCGCCAGTGACAGCGCAGCAGGAACGACGGAAGCCAGACCGTCGTCAAGGCTCCAGTCAACGTTCTGATCGCCTGCCCACATCATGGTGGAGTATTTCTGGCTGCCGGTGTAACCCGCACGCATAAAGAACAGGATCTCGCCGAGCTTGCCAGTCTCCTGTAACGCTTCGTAGTTACATTTCGCCCACAGCGCAGGCCAGGCGTTATGCATAATTTCAGCGCTAATGCCATTGTGCAGGTAAGTGTCGGTTGGCAGGTATTCGCCAAAGTCGGCCATCCAACCGCCGCATCCCAGCTCAATCATGTTCTTTTTGATGACTTCTTTGAACCAGGCGTAGGCTTCAGGGTTGGTCAGGTCCACCACGCCGCCGTAAAACTCGCCAAACTCAACCAGATAGTCAGCGCCAGAGGCATCTTTCGCCAGATAACCGTGCGCAGCCGCTTCGGCGCAGAGATCTTTATCGCTGGCGACGTACGGGTTGATGTAGGAGAGGAATTGCACACCTTCTTCTTTCCACTGCTTAATACGGCTATCCAACTGAGGATAGTTGTCGCTGTTCCACTTCCAGTTCCACATCACGCGTTTGCCAAAGGAGGTCATGCGGATCCCGGACCAGTCCTGCGCCCAGATGCCGTTTACTTTCACGCCTGCGTTACGCATGGTGTCCAGTTTGTTCTGGCAAACCTCAGTACCGCCTTGAATACCGAGCGTGACGCCATCGTAGATCCAGTCCGGCAGCTCCGGCTGGCGTCCTAACAGCGCGGTCAGTTTTTCCAGTAAAGAGATGTAGGTGTCAGCGCATTCAAATCGTAGGGTGGTTTTGTCCTCCCACAATGCCAGTTCGTGATACTCCGGCGCGCTGAAGTCGAAATTCATATAGCAGCTGTTATCAACGTGGCAGTAGTACTTCTGCGTGCTGACGAAGGTCGGCTGCGGGAAAAAGGTCCAGTAGTAGTCACCACCGGCATTTTCTTTGCAGTCTGCCTGCCAAGTGACATAGCTATTTTTGTTACGGCCCACGCCCTGTTCGCTGGTCCACAGTGGGAACGGTTTACCGCGTAAGTCGAAATAAGAGAACTGTTCACCGCAGCCGTAAATATGATCGTCCGGGTTGGCAGCCAGACGCAGCCAGATGCGGTTATGGCTGAGGTCATCGTTGTGCAGATCCAGCTTCAGGCGACCCTGTTCATCGATGGAGATGTGCAGCGTGGCGTTGATGGTGTTACCGCGACTGAAATGCACCTGCCAGCCGTCAGGCGACTCGCTGACCGTGGCGTCGGTCAGGGCAATCTTCTCATTGAGCTTGTCTTTAATGCTGAAGTTGCCGCGGAACATATCAATATCGGCAACGCCAGCGCCGATCCACAGGCAGGGGGTTTCTGTGCTGTGACGTAAAATCAGGCGCTGGTGGTATGTCAGCGTAAAGCCATTCTGTAACGTCGTTAGTTCTAAAGCGGTTGACCGTTGTTGTAGCGAATTCATTATCGTCTCCGTAAAAATAGGGTAATTCGGTAATTTGTCGGAAAACTGTTATTCACTGCCGATTAAAAAATGCATCTGATGCGCTTCTCCGGGCGCGAGATGAATCAGGCTAATTCCGGAGTTAAAGGCGTCTGGCGGGCAGGTCATCGGTTCAACTGCCAGGCCGCGCCTTGCTAATTTCTCGCCGGTATATATCTGCAGCCAGGGCTGGTGGCTGCGTAAAAAGGTGGACATGTTTTGCGATTGACTGGTCATCCTGACTTCCCACTCTGCATCAGGTGGCAACGTCCTGAACGTATGATCGATAGTGGTCTGCGCAATGAGTCGCGGCGTGGTGAAATCCCGTTCACCACATGTTTCTTCACTCGCCGGAAGCGTTAATTCACAGCCATCGATGGGGTGTAGATTGCAGGTCAAGTAAGGATGTGCTCCCGCGCCATACGGTGCGATTTCATCACCCACATTCTGTGTACGAATAAACACGTGCAATCCACAGTCTGCCCCGAGTCGGTAAATCACCTCTGAAACCAGCGCAAAGGGATAACCATAAGAGGGCGGCAGAAAAATCATCAGCGACACTTCCGATGCCGACTGCTGGTTAATCTGCCAGTCCCGCCAGGCCAACAGCCCGTGAATGGCGGTATGCGAAATAGGGTCGTTAACGGCAAGCTGGAAGGTCTTGCCGTTATGTTGATAGCAGCCGTCTGCAACGCGGTTTGGCCATGGGACTAACACTTTTCCTAAATGCGCCTGCGGCATCTCTTCCGGCTTATGTGGAATAACGATGTGACGCCCACGATGCATCAATTCTGCTAGCCCAGCGCCAACCGTGACGATTTTCGCCTGGTAGTGTCCGGCCTGAAGATGAATGGTTTTTCCACCACTATGCATGGCTGCTATCCTTGTGACTTATTTGGCGTTGATATCCAGAAGACCGGCAGCAACCGCCGGAGCAAGGCCCGGAGCCAGCGGTAGACGCGGGATTACCAGGCAGTGCAGCAGGTGATAAATGTCCTGCTTACCGTCCCAGACTTTGGTGGTCACTTTGTTATCGGTGTCCAACTCCTGCCACCATGAACCGGTCTCGTAGTCCATCAGATAGGTGATGCAGTAATCCCACCACTTCTGGTACCAGGCTTCGTACTGGCTGTCGCCGGTGAGGGTATACAAGGCATAGGCGGTACCCATGGCTTCGACTATCGGCCAACGCACTCTTTCGCGAACGATTGGTTTACCGTCCCAGTCCACCGAATAGACAAAACCATCCGCACCGTCCGGTGCCCAGGCATCACGGATGGTGGCGTGGAACAAGCCTTTGGCATCTTCCAGCAGCCAGGCGGGAGGCGTTTCGAAGCGGGCTTCCAACGCGGCATGCAGATGCAGCATCAGACGGCCCCATTCGATCCAGTGGCCCGGCGTGCCGCCGTATGCGCGGAAACGGTGAGCAGGGTTATCCTTGTTGTAATCGCGGATTGGGTTCCACTGTGAATCGAAGTGCTCGTTGACGCGATACTCCCCGCTGCGGGCCACGTCGTGAATAATCACCGAAGCAATTCGCAGTGCGCGATCGAGCCATTTACGGTCATGGGTAACGTCATAAACGATCAGGAAAGCCTCGACCGCGTGCATGTTGGCGTTACCGCCACGGTAATCTTCCGTCTGGCTGAAGGCTTCGTCCCAGGACTCCAGGCACATCTGCTCGTCTTCGCTCCAGAAGTACTTTTCAATCACCTCGATGGCATCATCCAACAATTGTCTGGCCTGTGGATGACCGGTAGTGACCGCGCTTGCCGCGCCGAGCAAAACGAAGAAATGCTGATAACCCTGCTTGGAGGCGTCCATCACGCCTTCGTCATTTACGCAGGCGTACCAACCGCCGTAGCGTGTGTCGCGCAGCGCACCGTTCAGCGCTTTAATGCCGTGATCGACGAGTTGGTATGCGCCAGGCCGACCCATTGACGCGGCAACGGAGTAGACGTGCAGCATGCGGGCGGTGATCCACAGATGTGTCCCCATATCTGCTCTGACCTGACCACTGTTTCCCAGCCAGCCAAATCCGGTAGGTACCGCAGCGTTCTTCCCAAAGTTAAAGATGCGGTCTGTTTCCTGCTCCAGCCAGCGGTTGTGGCTTAGGGTGTTAAACCATTTCATTCTGAGATCCTCTTAGCGCCGGGCCATCATTTCATCGACGATATCGCCCAGACGCTGCAACTTAGGTGCGGAAACATCACGCAGCATCAGTTCGGTATCCGGCAGGCCAACCACGGATGACCAGACCGCACGTCCGGCCAGGAAGCCGGATGCGCCAGCGGTCATTGCTACGCTGACCGCGCGTGGGAACAGTTTTTCATCCACACCGGAGGAGAGAATGACCCACGGCATGTTGATGTTTTCATTCAGGCGCTGAGAGGCGCTAAGCAGCTCTTGTTGGGTTCCTTTGCCGTACAGAGGCATTTCGACCTTGTAGAGATCGGCACCGCTATCACCCAGTTCTTTCGCGGCATCGATAATGGCCTGTTCACGATCGAACTTATCGCCACGACGTGGTGGGCGAACAACCGGCTCGATGATGCTCAGCAGGCCATTGGAATGGCACAGTTCATTGAATTCTCCCACCATATCAAGACGTTGTTGGGCATCTTCATCGCTACGCCACAGCACCAGCAGTTTGAGGGCCTTGGCACCATCTTGCTTCACGGTCTGCGGGTCGATTTTTTTATCAATCACCACGCTATCGACCGGAATACCGTTACCCGGAATGAACTCATCAGCGGCCACAATCATGGCGCAGCTTTTGGCGACCGCGTTTTGCTCTACAACCTGGCGGTAGCAGAACTGCTGATCGACCAGAATGGCGGAGGCATAGGGGGAAAGGATCTTCGCCGCATTGACTTTGAAATCAGTCAGCACGCTGTCATTGACCGGGGATTTTGCACCCGCGGCGGCAAACATTAAGCGCATGGCTTCGCGCTGATCGACCGCCAGCATGGCAAATCCGCCGGAAGCTCGGGTGATATCTTTCAGGGTGTACTTGGTCATTGTTCAGTCCTTTTACTTATCAAAGTTGGGAATTCAGTCCGGCAGATGCCCGAACCTGCTCGAGTATTGCGGTCCAGTCTTCCCGGCCACGGCCAGCGGCCCGTGCCTGGTTATAGACTTCGCGGGAGGCGGCGCCGAGCGGCATCGGCACGTGCAATTGGTTGGCAACGTCCAGGGCGATGCCAAGATCCTTGTGAGCTAAATCGATCATGAAAGCCGGGGAAAGATCGCCTTTCAGCACTTTGTTCGGCCAGGAGGTAGTAAAGTGGCCTTTTCCGGCGGGGGTGCCGCTCATGACTTGCAAAGCCACATCGAAGGAGAGACCAAGTGCCTCGCACAACACGGCGGCTTCGGCAGAGAGGGCGTTTAGCGCGATACTCATGTAGTTGTTGATGAGCTTCACGCGGATCCCCATACCGGGACCACCTGCATTGATCAATTCATTACCCATCGCCATCAGAACCGGTGTGGCGCGTTCTACCTGCTGTGCCGTTCCACCTGCCAGCAGCAACAGCGTTCCCGCTATGGCGTGATCGGAGGTGCGTCCAACCGGGCAATCCATCATATCGAAGCCTTTGGCACGCATATCGGCGATGAGTTTATCGGTTTGCAGTGGGTGAATAGTCGACATATCAATTACTAACGCCTGCTGGGAGAGGCTTTCGCAAATACCCTGCTCGCCGAACAATACGCTGCGCACCAGATCGCCGTTTGGCAGCATGGTGATGACAAATTCTGCACCTTGTGCTGCCTGAGCTGGGCTACTGGCAGGCTGTGCTCCTTTTTCCACCAGGCGCTGAACGGCATCCGGGTTAACGTCAAAGACGCTGAGTTGATGACCCTGCTTCAGCAAGTTGCTCGCCATGGGTGAACCCATCTGACCTAATCCGATAAATGCTATAACTGCCATAACGTTCTCCTGAGACGTGGATGTCATTTTTTGTCATTTAAGGTCGTTTGTTTCTGTCTGTTTTTGATCGTATTTGTAATTTATGGTCAAAAAATTGACAGCCGTCACTTTTTAAACATTTTGTGAAATTAAAATGATCCCATCTTGAAACGCCTAAGGAACGACCATGATTCGTATTGCTTGTGTAGGTATTGCCGTGATGGATCGCATCTATTACGTGGAAGGTTTACCGACTGAAGGAGGTAAGTATGTGGCGAAGCGTTATACGGAAGTGGGCGGCGGGCCTGCTGCAACGGCCGCAGTGGCTGCAGCGAAGCTGGGCGCTAAGGTGGACTTTATTGGCCGTGTGGGCGATGACGACACCGGAAATAGCTTGCTGGCGGAGCTGGAGTCCCTGGGGGTAAATACCCGCTATTCCCGGCGCTACGCGGGGGCGAAGTCTTCACAATCGGCAATTATGGTTGATGCGCAAGGGGAACGGATTATCGTTAACTATCCCAGCCCGGATTTACTGCATGATGCTGACTGGCTCAATGAGATCGATTTTACCCAGTGGGATGTGGTGTTGGCGGATGTTCGCTGGCACGAAGGGGCCAGGCAGGCGTTCACATTGGCACGTCGGGCGGGAGTGATGACGGTACTGGATGGTGACGTAACGCCACAAGATATCCGCGAGCTGGTGGCGTTAAGCGATCATGCTGCGTTTTCTGAACCCGGTCTGGCGCGTTTAACCGGGATAAACGATCCTGAAGCCGGACTGAAACAAGCACAAACGCTCACAAATGGTCACGTTTATGTAACGCGGGGCAGTGAAGGCTGTGACTGGATAAAAAATAATACGTTGCAGCATCAATCTGGATTTAAAGTCGACGTTGTTGACACTACGGGGGCGGGGGATGTTTTCCATGGTGCGCTCGCGTTTAGCCTGGCCGGTGGCGACCTCCCGGAAGAGGCCGTCAGGTTCGCCAGCGGGGTTGCTGCGCTAAAATGTACGCGTCCGGGAGGAAGGGCCGGAATCCCTGACTGTGATCAAACCCGATCTTTTCTGTCACTTTTTGTATAAAATGCCAGGGCAATGGTTTTTCGAGGAAATTTCATGAGTCTTACCGAACTGACCGGTAACCCGCGACACGATCAACTGCTTATGCTGATTAGCGAGCGCGGTTATATGAATATCGACGAGCTGGCCAGCCTGCTGGATGTGTCCACGCAGACCGTGCGTCGTGATATTCGTAAACTCAGCGAGCAGGGATTAATTACGCGTCATCATGGTGGCGCGGGTAGAGCCTCCAGCGTGGTGAATACGGCGTTTGAGCAGCGTGAAGTCTCCTGGACGGAGGAGAAAAAAGCCATCGCGGAAGCGGTGGCGGACTACATTCCCGATGGGTCAACGGTGTTTATTACCATTGGCACCACCGTTGAGCAGGTGGCCCGCTCGCTGTTAAACCATAATCATTTGCGCATTATCACCAACAGTCTGCGCGTGGCGCACATTCTTTATAACAATCCACGTTTTGAAGTCATGGTGCCGGGGGGAACGTTACGCCCGCACAACAGTGGCATCATTGGTCCTTCTGCCTCGGCATTTGTCGCTGATTTTCGGGCCGACTACCTGGTAACCAGCGTTGGCGCGATCGAAAGTGATGGCGCGCTGCTGGAGTTTGATGTCAATGAAGCCAGCGTAGTGAAAACGATGATGTCGCACTCAAGACACATTCTGCTGGCAGCGGATCATACGAAATATACGGCTTCTGCCGCGGTAGAAATTGGTAACGTCTCTCAGGTGACCGCGCTGTTTACCGATGAATACCCAGGTCCCGCATTGCATAATTTACTCCAGTCACAACAGGTTGAAATTGTGCAGGTGAGTCCTTCACAAGATGATGCTTTGGCCGTGTAATTCCTCAGATGATGGCTCGATAAGTTCGAAGCCATCACTCTCACATAGTCAAACTTCTCCTTTCCCGCTACAGTTATTCATCCACGGCGAATAAGGAGAAGGGCATGCTCTATATCTTTGATTTAGGTAATGTGATTGTCGATATCGACTTCAACCGCGTGTTGGGCACATGGAGCGATCTGAGCCGTGTACCGCTGGCCTCGCTGAAGCAAAGTTTCACCATGGGGGAGGCTTTTCACCAGCACGAGCGAGGTGAAATAACGGATGAAGCCTTTGCCGAGGCGCTATGTCATGACATGGCGCTGCCGCTAAGTTACGAGCAGTTCTCTCACGGCTGGCAGGCCGTTTTTGTGGCATTGCGCCCTGAAGTCATCGACATCATGCATAAGCTGCGTGAGCAGGGGCATCGGGTGGTCGTCTTGTCGAATACTAACCGTCTGCACACAACATTTTGGCCGGATGAATATCCTGAAATTCGTCAGGCTGCTGACCATATTTATCTTTCCCAGGATCTGGGCATGCGAAAACCGGAAGCGCGGATTTACCAGCATGTCCTGCAGTCTGAAGGTTTTTCTGCGGAAGATGCGGTCTTTTTTGACGACAACGCCGATAATATTGAAGGAGCTAACCGGTTAGGGATTACCAGTATCCAGGTCGTCGATAAAACGACCATTCCTGACTATTTCGCGAAGTTGTTATGCTAAAAAATGTTCAGCAACAAGCCAGGCACCATACGCGTCCTGTACGGGCCTGGCTGAAGCTACTATGGCAGCGGATTGATGAGGACAACATGACGACGCTGGCAGGGAATCTTGCCTACGTTTCACTGCTCTCATTAGTGCCGCTTATCGCCGTTGTGTTTGCTCTTTTCGCCGCATTTCCGATGTTTTCCGACGTCAGTGCCCAGCTACGTCATTTTATTTTCGCAAATTTTATCCCGGCGACGGGAGACGTCATCCAGCGTTATATCGAACAGTTTGTCGCCAACTCGAACAAAATGACGGCCGTTGGGGCATGTGGGCTGATTGTCACGGCGTTATTGCTGATGTATGCCATTGATAATGCTCTGAATACTATCTGGCGCAGTAAGCGCACTCGTCCCAAAGTTTACTCTTTCGCCGTCTACTGGATGATCTTAACGCTGGGGCCGCTGCTGGCGGGGGCCAGTCTGGCGATCAGCTCTTATTTGTTGTCATTGCGCTGGGCCAGCGATCTCAACTCGGTGATTGATGACGTCTTGCGTATTTTCCCTCTGGTGCTTTCCTGGCTCTCGTTCTGGCTGCTTTACAGCATTGTACCGACTACGCGTGTGCCCAATCGTGATGCGGTTATTGGCGCCTTTGTGGCCGCCGTGTTGTTCGAGGCCGGAAAGAAAGGATTTGCGCTCTACATCACGATGTTCCCGTCGTATCAGCTCATTTACGGTGTCCTGGCGGTGATCCCTATTTTATTTGTCTGGGTATACTGGACGTGGTGTATCGTCTTGCTTGGCGCGGAAATAACTGTCACTCTCGGGGAATACCGCAAACTTAAACAAGCCGCAGAACAAGAAGAAGCAGATCAACCATGATTGCATTAATTCAGCGCGTAACCCGTGCCAGCGTCACCGTGGAGGGCGAGGTGACGGGTGAAATTGGCCCAGGACTTTTGGTCCTGTTAGGTGTCGAAAGGGATGATGACGAACAGAAAGCAAACCGTCTGTGCGAGCGCGTACTCGGCTATCGAATCTTTAGCGATGCCGAAGGAAAAATGAACCTCAACGTGCAGCAATCAGGTGGCAGTGTGCTGGTGGTTTCACAGTTCACGCTGGCGGCAGATACCGAACGTGGCATGCGCCCGGGGTTTTCGAAAGGCGCTTCGCCCGAGCGGGCAGAAGCGCTGTATGAATACTTTGTTGAGCGTTGCCGCCAACAGGAAATGAATACGCAAACCGGTCGATTCGCTGCGGATATGCAGGTTTCACTGGTTAATGATGGCCCCGTGACGTTCTGGTTACAAGTATGAACCAGCTACCGGTGTGGCCGCGGGCAACAAGAGAGAATACGACTATGTATCACCTTCGAGTACCGCAAACAGAAGAAGAGTTGGAGCGTTACTACCAGTTTCGCTGGGAGATGTTGCGTAAACCGTTGCACCAGCCCAAAGGCTCCGAACGGGATGCCTGGGACGCGATGGCGCATCACCAGATGGTGGTGGACGAAGAGGGAAATCTGGTCGCGGTCGGGCGTCTGTATATCAATGCGGATAATGAAGCCTCCATACGCTTTATGGCCGTTGACCCCTCTGTGCAGGAGAAAGGGCTGGGCACGCTGATGGCGATGACCCTGGAGTCTGTGGCGCGTCAGGAAGGGGTAAAGCGCGTAACCTGTAGCGCCCGTGAAGATGCGGTCGAATTTTTCGCCAAACTGGGGTTTGTGAGTCAGGGCGAAATTACCACGCCACAAACCACGCCGGTGCGCCATTTTTTGATGATTAAACCCATCGCAACGCTGGATGACATTCTCCATCGCGGGGACTGGTGCGGACAGCTACAGCAAGCCTGGTACGAACATATTCCATTGAGTGAGAAAATGGGCGTGCGCATTCAGCAGTACACCGGGCAGAAATTTATTACTACGATGCCAGAGACTGGCAATCAGAACCCGCACCATACGCTGTTTGCCGGAAGCCTGTTTTCACTGGCGACGTTAACGGGCTGGGGGCTTATCTGGCTGATGCTGCGCGAGCGTCATCTGGGGGGGACGATAATCCTCGCCGACGCGCATATCCGATACAGCAGGCCAATTACCGGGAAACCTACCGCTATTGCCGATCTGGGCTCGCTGAGCGGTGACCTGGACCGTCTGGCAAGAGGCCGCAAGGCGCGCGTTCAGATGCAGGTCGGGGTGTTTGGCGATGACACGCCGGGCGTCGTGTTTGAAGGTACCTACATTGTGCTACCCGCGAAACCGTTTGGCGCATATGAAGAGGGCGGGAATGAGGAAGAGTAGGTCAGAGGGGATCCTCTTTACTCGATGAATGCGTCTGCCGGAAGGTTAAAGCGTTCTGCGAGCATTTTAATATGACTTACAGTCAGTGCTCTGCGACCATTCAAGATGTTGCTGACATTGGATTTTGAACCAAGTTCGTTGGCAAGATCTGCTGCTTTGAGACCATATTGATCCATGAGCGTACGCAGTAACGCAACGCCATGAGGAGTATGTTCCAGTTGTTGGTTGAGGGCACTGAACTCAGGCGCATGTTTTTCGTAGTCGCGGATCCGAGCTGAAAGCAGCTCAAACAACGGGTTTTCCAGGTCGTTACGATCAACCAGAAACTCCACCAAAGCGAGTGCTTTTCGGTACTCTGCCTCATTTTGTTCTTTGCCTAACAGGGGGATTTTTTTCACTGCATCGGTAAAGGTATCGATCATCAATTTTACACTGGCTGTGTCTATCTGATGGCTTTCATGCGTTCTCATTCTTTGTGACCCCGATAGTATGTGGTTAGTCTGTCATACTCGGCATGGTGAACGATATGCTTCACAAATACCTTTTGCAGTTTGAAATCAATATAGGCAATAAGTCTCAAGCAGTTACCTGAAACATTAATCACCCACCATTTATTTCTGTATTTAAAATTATCCAGTGAAGGTATGTACTGCTTCATCTCTTCAGGAGTGTGGAACATTTTTTTCTCTAAAATATTCAGCAAATCAACGAGTGCTGCCATGTGGTTTGGAAAACGGAGTATTGCCTCGTTGAAAGGTTTTCGGCTGATAACATGCATGGTGTAGTTCCATTACAAGGTTTTCAACCTGAAAACAAAATAACGCAAGGTAATTAAGTTTTCAAGATGAAAGCAAAATATTAATCAAGCATGTCTTCCTGATACAGGATTTACGACGCGCCAGGCCACATCTCGCATAACATTTCGTGCCGCCTGGCTCACTCCTGCCAGCTGGAAAAATCCGTGGATAACGCCAAGATAGCGTTGACAGGTGCACTCCACGCCCTGCTCCAGGCACCGTTGATACAGGGCCTCGCCCTCATCGCGCAGTGGATCGAATTCGGCTGTAATGATGTGCGTGGGCGGCAGACCGTTGAAGTCTTCACGCCAGACTGGGCTGGCTTCGGGATGCCGCAGATCGGTTTGCGGCAAATACATCTCGTAGCCCGAAAGCAACGTGTCACGTGTGATAATGTAATCCTGCCCATTTCGGTCGTAGCTCTCAAACCTGGCGGTCGCGTCCAGCATCGGGTAAATCAGCATTAGCTGCGCAGGTTGCCATTGATTGGCAGCTTTCAGGCGCAGTGCAGTGATCAGCGCCAGATGCCCGCCCGCACTGTCGCCAGCAAGCGTAATCCTGCCGCGATCGACACCCAGTTTCTGGGCATACTTCCAGATAATATTGGCTCCCGTTTCAGCGTCGTTATGTGCAGCCGGGAAAGTATGCTCTGGTGCAAGGCGATACTGCACCGCAATGACCCGACAGCCGCTGTACCAGGCGAGCTGCCTTAGCTGGTTATCATGCGTCGCGAATCCACCACTGACAAAGCAGCCGCCGTGATAATAGATAACGCAGGGTCGATTTTCCGTGGCGTCCCGCGGCGAAACAACGCGAAATGTCATTGCATCGAGTTCAATATCTTCAACCTGTACGCGGGTTTCAGTTTCTCCTGCCAGTACCGTGCTGGCAATGTAGCCTGCTCTCCGTTCATCAATATTTTGCTCGCGCGAAGAAGGGCGTCCCGCTGCGATAAATGCCTCAACCAGCTGTGCAATCCCGCTTTCCAGTGCCATTTATTATTTTCCTTATCTGTATGGATATACAGTTTTATAACCTGGATAGCCACGAATGAGAATGGGAAAAGTGACGGGTGTACGATTCTGGAAAGCGGCTCGCAAAAGTAAAAATCGTTCGCGTGAAGGCTATTTTCTCGCTTTTCTCGGGTGTATGTTGTGTGGAAATTAATCGCCAATGATATACTGGAGGTATATGTGAGTATGATGGCTGGGATGGATATGGGCAGAATTTTACTCGATTTATCAGACGAAGTGATCAAACGTCTTGATGATCTCAAGGTGCAGCGTAATCTGCCGCGGGCCGAGCTTTTGCGGGAGGCTGTTGAACAGTATCTTGAGAGGCAGGATCAAGCTGAAACGACAATTTCACGTGCTCTTGGGCTATGGCAAGGTTGTGAGGAAGATGGCGTTGATTATCAGCGTAAACTCCGTGAGGAATGGTAATGGTCACAGGATCTGCGCTTTTTGATACCAACATCCTCATCGACCTGTTTAGCGGGCGAAGTGAAGCAAAACTAGCGATAGAAACATGGCCGCCGCAGAACGCAATCAGCCTCATTACATGGATGGAGTTGATGGTGGGCGCAAAAAAATATCATCAGGAATCTCGCACACGCGTTGCGCTAGGCGCTTTTAATGTGATCGGTGTTTCACAGGATATTGCTGAACGAAGCGTGAGTATCAGGCAGGAATATGGGATGAAATTGCCGGATGCCATCATTTTGGCCACTGCGCAGATTCATCGTCTTACACTGGTTACGTGTAATACCAGGGATTTTGCAGGCATATCCGGCGTGGTCACACCGTATACGTTATAACCCGGGCGACCTGCGCCGCCCGGTAGTGCGAAGAACTTACTCCCCTTCACCCGGGAACAGGAACGGGTTGATGGAGCTGCGGGCAAAGCCCTCTTGCTCCATGTGTGCGTCCAGCATCAGTGAAGCGAGATCGTCGGCTACGGCCTCGACTTTTGGGTCTTTTTCCTGATAGAGAATCTTCAGGTAAGTCCCGCAATCGCCGCAGCTTTCAGCTTTAATGGCCGCCTGTTCGTTATCCAACGACCAGTAGTTCAAATCACGGCTCTGCTCGCAGTTGCTGCACTTCACGCGCACCACGTGCCACTCGGTTTCGCACAGGTTGCAGTGCAAATAGCGCAGCCCCTGAGTGGTACCGATTTGCACCATGCTGGAGACCGGCATTGAACCACACACCGGGCAGTACTGACGCTGTTCGCCGTATTCCGCACGGGCTTTGCCGGGGATCAGGCTCGCCATCTGCGCCCAGTAGAGCGACAGGGCAGCCCAAATGAACGGTGCTTTGTCGCTGCTGACGGAGGCGAAATCGGAGGCAAACAGCGCGCTGGCCATCAGTTCCAGCTCCTGCTCCGAGGCTTTTTCCAGATTCTCGATCACGGCCAGCGCAGGGCCGCTCATTTCCGGCTTCAGCTCAGCAATTAGCGATTGCAGCAGTTTTTGCCAGTGCTTGTCGCGTGGCAGAACGTGGATATCCAGTGGCGGTTTGCCCTGATCGTTCGCTTCTTTGATGCGAGCGGTCAGATCCATCTGCAGCGGATGGTCGTACAACACCACTTCCTGCGCGTGAGCGATCAGCGCGGCAAAACGCAGGTAATCACCCAGCGGGTTGTTCTCGGCCAGCTCGCGCAGACGTTCAGCGCGGCGGTTATACAAATTTTTGAGTCTGGGGAATAATAACGGCGGAATCATATCCGCCGTGCGTTTCTCGCTCTTCTCCAGCTCATCTTGCGGGATTATGCGAATACTCATTCAGATGACTTTTCCTGTTTCTGGCGGACTTCACGGTACCAGCGCGGGTGATGTTTCTTCGCCCATGAGCTGGTAACCCATCCTTCCACCATCGCGGTAATGGTGCCTTTCACCCAAAGGGCGGCGTAAATGTGCACCATGATAACCACAATTAACGCTACTGCGGCAAATGAATGCAGCATTAACGCGAATCGGATCACCGGGATTGAGAAAGCAGGCGCAAAATACGGACGCCAGATGACCACTCCGCTCACCAGCAACAGGACCAGGAAGATAATCGCCGCCCAGAATACGCATTTCTGGCCGAAGTTATAACGTCCCGTGTCACCTACTTCCTCGTTGACGACAATCTTACGAATATTCTTCGCCCAAAAGATATCATCCCGATTGATTAGATTGTGGTGCCAGTAACGGAAAAACATGATGATAAACGAGGCAAACATGATCACGCCGACAAACGGGTGCACAATTCGCGCCAGTTGCGGCGTGCCCATGATGTGCATCAGCCAGTTAAAAGACGGGAAGAGAAAACCCATCCCGCTCACTGCCGCCAGAATGAAACAGAAGGCGGTGATCCAGTGGTTGATGCGTTCCGGCGCCGTGTAGCGCACGATGGTGTCACGTCGTTTCATTTGCGCACCTCGTCTTTTTCTTCATGCAGATTGTCTTCTTCCTCTTCCGCACGGTTCGGGCCTACGCCGACGTAGTGGAAGATACTGGCCGCAAATGTCGCTGCAAAGCCGACGGCAGCGAGAGGTTTCCAGATGCCTTTCCAGAACTTCACGGTGGCGCTGATTTCCGGGTTCTCCGGCAGGCCGTGGTACAGACTCGGCTTGTCCGCATGGTGCAATACGTACATCACGTGCGTACCGCCAACGCCTGCCGGATCGTACAGACCCGCGTTTTCGTAACCACGCGTTTTCAGCTCCGCCACGCGCTCACCGGCCAGCGTTTTCATCGACTCTTTAGTGCCGAAATGAATAGCGCCGGTTGGACACGTTTTCACGCAGGCTGGTTCTTGTCCGACCACTACACGGTCAACGCACAGCGTACATTTGTAAACGCGGTTGTCTTCCGGGTTGAGGCGCGGCACGTCGAACGGGCAGCCCGCGATACAGTAGCCACAGCCGATGCACTGCTCGGACTGGAAGTCGACGATACCGTTGGCATACTGAATGATTGCTCCTTCGGCCGGACACGCCTTCAGGCAGCCCGGATCGGCGCAGTGCATACAGCCATCCTTGCGGATAAGCCACTCCAGTTTGTCGTTTTGTTCCACTTCCGAGAAGCGCATTACCGTCCAGGATTTAGCGGTCAAATCAGCCGGGTTGTCGTACACCCCAACGTTGTTGCCCACTTCATCACGGATGTCGTTCCATTCTGAACACGCCACCTGACACGCTTTACAGCCGATACAGGTGGTGACGTCGATAAGCTTCGCCACCTCTTCCTGATGGTCCCGCGCCTGAGGCGCGGGGGTGAAACCGTTAGTGGCGGAACGACGAATGATGTCTTGCGATTGATAAGCCATAGGTCGTCTCCGTTACACCTTTTCCACGTTCACGAGGAAGGACTTAAATTCCGGCGTCTGCGTGTTCGCATCACCGACGAATGGCGTTAACGTGTTAGCGATAAAGCCTTTTTTCGCCACACCTTCGTAGCCCCAGTGAATCGGAATACCGATAGTGTCGATATCCTGACCGTTGGCCTTCAACGTGCGAATACGTTTAGTCACCACCGCTTTGGCTTTAATGTAGCCACGGTTAGAGGAGACTTTGACGGTATCGCCATGAGAGATACCGAGCTTATTCGCCAGCTTCTCGCCAATTTCCACAAACTGCTCCGGCTGGGCGATAGCGTTAAGCAGCGCATGCTTAGTCCAGTAGTGGAAGTGCTCGGTCAGACGGTAGGTCGTACCGACGTACGGGAACTTATCCGCTTTACCCAGTGCTTCCGCGTCACCTTTAAAGATACGTGCGGCAGGGTTAGAGATAACGTTCGGGTGCAGCGGGTTAGTCCCCAGCGGCGTTTCAAACGGCTCGTAGTGTTCCGGGAACGGACCTTCTGCCATCTTATCGATAGCAAACAGGCGTCCCATCCCTTCCGGCTGCATGATGAACGGCCCAACGTTGCTGCCCGGCGCGGCGGCACTGTAGTCTGGAATATCCATCCCGCTCCATTTCGCCCCGTCCCATTTCAGGATCTGACGTTTTGGATCCCACGGATTCCCCTGCGGGTCAGCGGAGGCGCGGTTATACAGAATGCGGCGGTTGAGCGGCCACGCCCATGCCCAGCCCAGCGTATTGCCAAGGCCTGACGGATCGGCGTTATCGCGACGTGCCATTTGGTTGCCTTCCGGCGTCCAGCTACCGGCAAAAATCCAGCAGCCGCTGGAGGTGGTACCGTCGTCACGCAGTTGGGCGAACGAGCTAAGCTGTTGGCCTTTCTTGACGATAACGGCACCGGTGGCCGGGTCGGTAATGTCGGCCAGGGCTTTACCGTTGCTCTCCATCGCCACTTCTTCCGAAGCCGGTTCGTGTGGGGTGGAGTAGTTCCAGGTCATGCTCAGTACCTGTTCCGGGTTCGCGCCACCCTGTTCGGCATACATCTTGCGCAGACGCAGGAAGATACCGGCGAGGATTTCACCATCGGTAACGGCAATCCCCGGGGCATCCGCACCTTTCCAGTGCCACTGCAGCCAGCGACCGGAGTTGACGATAGAACCGTTCTCTTCGGCGAAGCAGGTGGACGGCAGACGGAATACTTCGGTCTGGATTTTCGACGGGTCAACATCGTTCGACTCACCGTGGTTCTGCCAGAAGGTGGAGGTCTCTGTGTTGAGCGGGTCGATGGTGACCAGGAACTTCAGTTTGGATAGCGAAGCCACCACCTTGTTTTTATTCGGGAATGATGCGACCGGGTTAAAGCCCTGGCAGATATAGCCATTCACTTTGCCCTGGTTCATCATCTCGAAGTACTGCAGGACGTCGTACCCTTTATCCCACTTCGGCAGCCAGTCGAAGCCCCAGCTGTTTTCCGCTGTCGCTTTATCGCCAAAGAAGGCTTTCATCATCGAAACGAAGAATTTCGGGTAGTTGCCCCAGTAGTTCACCTGGCCTTCCAGCAACGGTTTTGGCGTGTTGGCGGCAAGGTAAGTTTGCAGGTCAGTTTGCTTCTCGCTTGGCAGCGTCATATAGCCCGGCAGGCTTTGTGACAGCAGACCTAAGTCGGTCAGACCCTGAATGTTAGAGTGTCCGCGCAGGGCGTTAACGCCGCCGCCTGCCATCCCCATATTACCCAGCAGCAACTGGATCATCGCCATGGTACGGATGTTCTGCGCACCAACGGAGTGTTGCGTCCAGCCCAGTGCGTACAGGAACGACGCGGTTTTATCTGGGCGGCTTGTTTCTGCGATGTACTCACAGACCTTCAGGAAGTCGGCCTTTGGCGTACCGCAGATATTTTCTACGACGTCCGGCGTGTAGCGGGAGACGTGCTGTTTCAGCAGGTTCCATACGCAGCGCGGGTGTTGCAGGGTGACATCGCGTTTGGCGAAGCCTTTTTCATCCAGTTCGTAGTTCCAACTGGTTTTGTCATACTTGCGTTTGTCCGCGTCGTAGCCGGTAAACAGGCCATCTTCGAAACCGTAATCCTCACGCACGATCAGGCTTGCGTTGGTATAGGCTTCAGTGTATTCGCGGTTGAATTTTTCGTTGTTCAGCAGGTACAGCAAAACGCCTGACAGGAAAGCAATGTCAGTACCGGAACGAATCGGAGCATAGAAATCAGCCACCGCCGCGGTTCGCGTAAAGCGCGGATCGATAACAATCAGCTTCGCGCCGTTGTGAATTTTGGCTTCCATCGCCCAGCGGAACCCGACCGGGTGAGCTTCAGCGGCGTTACCGCCCATTACCACAACGAGGTTGGCGTTTTTAATGTCGACCCAGTGGTTGGTCATCGCACCGCGACCAAATGTTGGAGCAAGACTTGCTACCGTTGGTCCGTGTCAGACGCGTGCCTGGTTGTCGACCGCGAGCATACCAAGCGCGCGGGAGAATTTTTGTGTTAAATAGCCGGTTTCGTTACTGGAAGCGGAAGCACACAGCATCCCGGTGGAAAGCCAGCGGTTAACGGTTACGCCTTCGGCGTTTTGTGCAACGTAGTTAGCGTCGCGATCTTCTTTCATCAGCTTAGCGATGCGGTCAAATGCCTCATCCCAGCTAATCTGTTGCCACTTATCAGAGCCAGGTGCGCGGTATTCCGGGAATTTCAGGCGGCTTTCAGAGTGGATGAAGTCCACAAGTCCTGCCCCTTTCGGGCACAGTGCGCCACGGTTCACCGGGTGATCCGGGTCCCCTTCGATATGGAAGATGGATGCTTTGGCGTTTTTTGCTCCGTCACCGAGACTGTACATTAACAGTCCACAGCCAACGGAACAGTAAGTGCAGGTGTTACGGGTTTCGCGGGTGCGCAGCAATTTATATTGCCGTGTTTCCGCTAGCGCTACGCCGGGTGCAAAGCCCAGTGCCGCTGCCGTGGTGCCTGCCATACCGCCAGCGCAGATCTTAAAGAACTGCCTTCTGCTGACCTGCATGGTTCGCTCCTTGTTTCGACATTGTCACGTTCCCTTCGTTTTCCTATAACGCGAACGCGAGGGAAGTGGTTGTTATTTTTCTTTGCGGACGGGACCGCAAAGGTCCAGAATTGGGTGAATTTCCCTCCGTCCAGGAGGGATTTGTAAAGAATACCACAATGTTGGTATGCGTGTTCCAATACGGTTAAAAGAAAGTGAATAAGATTATTCAAGAAAACATCAAGAATGTGACATCTCCGACAGGATCTCGTCAGTTGACCCTCTGGAAGCGCGAGGACTTGCAACATCCTCAGCCAGATGAGGTAGCTGAAGAAGTGCCTGTGGCGCTGGTATACAACGGGATTTCACACGTGGTGATGATGGCATCACCGAAAGATCTTGAGCACTTCGCGATGGGTTTTTCACTTTCTGAAGGCATTATTGAGTCCTCGCAAGATATTTACGGGATGGACGTGGTGCCTTCCTGCAACGGATTAGAAGTGCAGGTTGAGCTGTCCAGCCGGCGCTTTATGGGGCTGAAAGAGCGTCGTCGCGCACTGGCCGGTCGGACTGGCTGCGGTGTTTGTGGCGTGGAACAACTTAATGATATTGGCAAACCGGTCCAGCCGCTGCCGTTTACCCAGACATTCAATCTGGCGCATCTCGATAACGCCTTAAGGCATCTCCCTGATTTCCAGCCTGTTGGGCAACTGACAGGCTGCACGCACGCGGCTGCCTGGGTACAGCCGTCAGGTCATCTGGCGGGCGGGCATGAAGATGTTGGACGTCATGTTGCGCTGGATAAACTGCTGGGACGACGTGCGATCGAAGGGGAAACCTGGCAGCAGGGCGCGGTATTAGTCTCCAGCCGCGCCAGCTACGAGATGGTGCAGAAGTCGGCAATGTGCGGCGTGGAAATCCTGTTTGCTGTTTCTGCGGCGACAACGCTCGCTGTGGAAGTTGCCGAACGCTGTAACCTGACGCTGGTGGGTTTTTGCAAACCGGGCCGGGCGACGATTTATACACATCCCGAGCGTCTGATAACTGAGTAACCAGTGTTCAATTAATTTGAATAAGACTGGCAAATCCTTCCGCTTTTAGTTGTGCGATGAGATGGCTATTATTTATCACATCAAGGCACGGTGCCTTAATCAAGCAACTAAGTTAAAGGGTTTATATCATGAAAAGAATCAAAACTTTTGTCGCAGTTATCGCTCTGGCTACTTCTTTCGGTTCTTTCGCTGCTCAGACAGTTACCGCAACCGGTTCTACACTGGAAAGCGCTGAAGCAAAAATTGCCGCTCAGGCTGAACGTGCAGGTGCCAGCGATTATAAAATCACTCAGGCATACACCGGCAACCGCGTGCACATGACCGCTGAACTGCTGAAATAAGATACCTCAGTACTGTCGAAAGAGCGCCCTTGAGGCGCTTTTTTCATTTCCGGTATTCACTGCCTGAGCAATTCGATAAACGCGTTATAGTCTTTCAATCCCGCAATAGTTTCTGCCGGATGGCTGCTCAGCACGCTGGATAAATAACTGAAGATTTTTAGCTCATGCCGCGCCTCGGCGGCGGCACAGGCGATCAGGACATGGCTGACCGGTTCGTTATTCACCAGAATAGGGTGTGCGAGGGTAATAAAGAAACCACGAAAGCGGCGCTCCTGTTCGCTCCAGCAATGAGGAATCGCCAGGCGATTCACGATCAGGTTTTCACCTTCATGCTCCCGGGCGCAAATGCGCAGCGCTTCGTCCTCGGTGATATGGCTCTGTGCCACAAGCTGGCCGCAGATCCGGCCGATGATACTCTGCCAGCTTTCGGCCTTCATATTGGCGTAATGGAAGCTGCCCGGCTGTAAAAAGAAACGTTCGGGCTGCTGGCGGATAAAGGCCGTCGCGAGGAAGTGTTTAATCTGCTCGGTACCTGCAGCGGTGATGATATTCTTGATGGTTAAGGTGTTTTTTATAGATTCATCAAGTAAATAGTGACTATTGTTGATGATTAACAGTGGGGTGATTTCTTCACTGATGGCGCTGACTTCACTCGTATTTCGCGCAATGATCACCCGACAATTCAGAACATCTCGCTCAATGGCCTGTTGGTTGATGGTGGCGATAGCATTCTGGTCGGATAACAAAATGACCGGCTGGCGCTCGTTTTGATGGCGCTCCAGTGCGCAGGCGAAGTAAAGCCCGATGAGGTCGCTATCGAACAGTGGGATATCCAGTTTTTCACGCAACAGGGCAATAAAACGCAGACTCAAATCGAAGGCGGCAGGCCAGGTCGACTTCAGGTTGTGCATACTGCTCTGGCGATGTTCTGGTACCCAAACTGGGGCAGAGACGCATCTCAGCAGGTGGCCGGTAATATTATCAACCAGTTGGGTATCGATAACGTTCAACGCAGCGATGCCGGGAACGCTTTTTAACAACAAGGTCACCGCATCGGCAGAAATTGTCATTGCCTGCCGTTGTCTGATTTCCAGAAGGCCGATCAGTGTTCTGAAGGCGTTCTCGCCCAGGTAGACTCCTCCTTGTTCCACCGCGTTTTTCAGTGATACATACCGACACTCCGGCCATGACCCGGAGAGCTGGTTACGCAGGGCATAGACGGCCAGCACCAGACTTGCCAGGTACTCTCCCGAGATGAGCGGGAATTCATTAAGTTTTTCACATGCTGCATTGAGCCTGTCGATATTGTCCCGGGTAATACCCGGCAGTGGAATTAAGAGGGGATCTTTTTTAAGCAGATTCGCCAACAGGATAATGCGCTTTTCTTCTGGTTCATCAATGAAATGACCGACGCCCGGGCGGCTGGCAAGACAAAAGGCCCGCTCATAGCGCTGCTTCAACCGTGGGAGACGATCGGCCACCCAGGTTTCAGGTAAATTGAGCGCCGAAGCCAGCTGTACACGCGGTGTAAAGGTATTGAGCAGAAGAAAGGCCAGCAACCGGTCATCATTATCATGGCGTTGCAGAAGCTGAAAATAACCGCGTCTGTCGACAATTTCCAACTGATAGCCCGCACTGCCACCGGGCTGAATGCGGGCCTTACCGCTGAGGGTAAAATTGAGGTAGTCAATATCGCGCAGGATGGTTCTGCCTGAAACGCCAGTTTGCCGCGCCAGGTCGCCCAGCAAACACGGCTGCTGTTCAAGAAGATCCACCAATTTTAACTGGCGTTCCGAAAGCATTAACTCTCCCGGCGAAAGTCAGTAAGCGCGCGGACCTTTTCGGTCGACAGCGAGGTGAGCAGTTCGCGCACCAGCGTAAACAGCGCGTCGTAATCCGATGCGGAAATCATGCCGCTGTTGGCGTGGAGATAGCGAGTCGGCAGGCATAGCGCCGCCACCGGACGACCGCCGCCCATAACGTTATAGCGTCCACCGTCCGTCGCCCCGGTTTTCATGGTGCAAAACTGCAATGACGCACCGCTGTTTTCTGCACACGCTTTTAATGTGGCAACCAACTGCTGATTAGGGAAATAGCGCTTATCGAACAGCATCAGCCCTGGGCCCTCGCCAAGCTTGAGTGGGTATTTAATGCTGTCGATTCCGGGCACATCGCCCGCAACCGCAGTATCCAGCACGATCACCACATCGGGCTTGATATGCTCCGCTGAGGTTTGCGCCCCGCGTAAACCCACTTCTTCTTCCACGCTGCCCACGCCGTACAGGGTAATTTCAGGGTTATCCACGGTTTGTAAAAGCTCGGTCATCAGGGCGCAGCCGACGCGATTATCCAGCGCTTTGCCGACGATCTTATCTTCGCCCCAGCGAGCGAAATTGGCTTCCGGGCTCACGAAATCACCGATCGCAATACCGCGGTTTTCTACTTCTTCGCGGCTGTTGGCGCCAATATCGATGAACATTTCGTCAAATGTCAGAGGTTGCTGTTTCTGCTTTTCCGTTAAGGCGTGCGGTGCCACGGAGCCGATTATGCCAGGGATTTTAACGCCCTTGCGGGTGCGGATGGCGACCCGGTGGTTCAGCATCGACTGGCTCCACCAACCGCCAATGGTGGTGAAGCGCAAAAAGCCGCTTCCGTCGATATGCGTGACCATAAAGCCCACTTCATCCATGTGGCCGACGATGGCAACCTTCGGCCCACGGTTGCCTTTGCGTGCGACAAAGCTGCCGAGGCCGTCAAAAGTGATTTCATCGACGCTGGAATCCAGCGCATTAATGAGAAGAGTGCGAACTTCCTGCTCATCACCGCTGACGGCGCTGGCTTCGCATAACTGCTGAAGTAACTCAATGTTCATGGGCAAGCTCCTGCTGCGCGGCTTTACGTTTCAGCCACAATCCTTTCAGGATGATAATTAACGAAATGTTCAGCGCCAGACCGATAGCCAGCACCAGGTAAAATGACCCCACCGGAGACATCAGGCCAATCAGCGGATCAAAGATACCTAAACCCGGCGCGAGACGTTTGATTCCAAAGGCGATGACCAGCATGCCGGTAATACCACCGGAGAGTGTATTGGCGGTAATCATCGGCAGCGGCGCGGCCAGCGCATAGGGGATTGCCGGTTCGGTGGCGACGGTGGCACCCACCACAATCGCACTGCTGGCGGCGGCCTTCTCCTGCTGGGTAAACAGTTTCGGCGCTAAATAGGTAGCGATACCTGCCGCGACGGGCGGCATCAGCGCCACCACGCCGACGATGGCGTACCAGTCATAGATATGTTTTTCCAGCAGTGAGAAGCAGAAGAACCAGGCCGTTTTATTGATTGGCCCGCCCATATCAAATGCCAGCATTGCGCCAACGAGGAAGGCTGCGCCCATTTTCATTGATGGCGGAATGGTGTTCAGGAAGTGCAGCAGACCCCCCATGATGTCGGACATCACCGGGCCGATGACGTAATAAGTCAGGACGCCAAACACCAGCAAAGTGACAAACGGGATCAGCATGGAGCCGAGCAGCGGCTGCAACGCTTTGCCGAGTCGAACCTTGCGAAACCAAAGCACAAAGTAGCCAATTGCCAGCCCGAGTACGACCGCGCCGAGAAACCCCGCGCCGGACTGGGTGCCGAGAAGACCTTTATCGTTCGCCAGGTAACACACCAGAAACGCCGGGGCAAAAGCGGGCTTATCGGCAATCGACCACGCGATGTATGCCCCCATAATGGGGATCATAAAGGTGAAACCCAGATAGCCGATGGATTCAACAACCCAGGTGAACGACGGCGCACCTTTCGACATATCGGCATAGGGCAAACCGAACTGTACCAGCATATTAGCGATGGCAACCAGAATACCGCCGCCAATAACAAACGGCAGCGCGGCGGAAACGCCAGCCATCAGGTGGCTCATCACGCTACCGTGCTGGACCTCCTGTTTTCCCAGCTTCACGCTGCTATCAGTGGCAAAAAGTTGTGAATGAGTCGGTAACTGCGTAAAAATCAGGTCGATATTTTTCAGCGCCTGGGAAATGGCTATTTCATAGACTTTTTTCCCGGCGAAACGCGCCCGGTCTTCACCGCTCAGGCCGCGACCTGTAGCCAGAATAACGTAATCGGCAGCGGCAATTTCTTCACTGGTCAGTCGGTTTTCGATGCCGCTTGAGCCCTGGGTTTCGACTTTAATCGTATGGCCGAGCGAGCGCGCTTTTTGCTCCAGCGCTTCTGCCACCATATAAGTGTGGGCGATACCCGCCGGACAGTTGGTAATCGCCACTAAACGCAAGGATGACTCCATAGCCGCTTCCTTATGAGGTTAAGGTCTGATTGAGCAGGGCGAGTACCTGGTCGGTGTCGCCTTGCTTCAGTTGGTTGATGAAATCTTGATGGATAATTTTGCGGCACAGGGTGCCGATAATTTTGACCTGATCGTCCTCGCCCGTTTGTGGCACGCCGAGGCAGATCCAGCAGTTAACGTCCTCGCCGTCGCTGGCTTTCCAGTCCACTTTTTTTGATTTGCGCGCGAACAAGACGAAGGGGCGTGTGATACAGGCGCTTTTACCGTGTGGGACGGCAATGCCCGAACCAAAGCCGGTGGAATGCAGCTTTTCGCGTATCAGCAGCGTTTGCAGGAAGGCGCTGCGGTCAGAGACGTAGCCATTTTGAAGCGCCATATTCGCCAGTTGCTTGAGGATGGCATAAACGCTATTCCCCTGAATATTCAGGTCAATGCAGTTAGCTGTAAGGGCTGTCATGGTGGGACTCCGTTAAAAACTGTTTGATTTGATTTTAACGGTGAGATGGTGAAGAGATGAGCAGCAATATGTCAGCGGGAAGTGACAATTTGAGGCAGAGTTAGCGCCTGGTTTTGTGGGGTAAAACACATAACGCTACAGGTGATTACCCTGATGAATATTTCGCCAGGGTAATTATATAGTTAGTGTATACCCACCATTCGTAACAGCGCGGTTACCACTGCGGCGGCAACGATCACCACGATCAGCGGCATCTTACGCCAGGCGAGAAATACCGCAAAAGCCACGCCGAGTACGCGCGCCATCCCGGCAAAGTGTTCGCCTTCGTAAAAGGTGGTCGCCAGCGCAACGGAGAACAGTAATACCGTTGCGGCGTCGGAAAGCAGCGCCTGCGAGCGTTCTGAGAACGCTAAACGGCTTCCAAGCTTAGCTCCCCCTAAACGCATTAAATACGTTCCCACAGATAACATGGCGATACCGACGATAAACAGCGTCATATTGCCCATTATTTTTTCCTCGTCAGTAAGCCAAAGAGTGAGAGCAAAACCGGTAAACCGACCGGCGCAAAGGGAATGGCGGCAAGCGACAACGTGGCGCCGCTACAGGCACGAATCAGCGTAGTGCGGTTTTTGAATGCCGGGACGACCAGAGCCAGCAGAATGGCAGGGAAGACGGCATCCAGACCGATGGTTTCCGGGGCAGGGAGCAGTTTGCCGACGCCTGCGCCGATCAGGGTGCCAACAGGCCAGAAAATTGCGACGCCCAGACCACACAGCCAGTAGGCGGCTTTACGTTGCTCAGGCGTTTTTTGCGACAGGCCAAAGACCACGCTTTCGTCGTTCATAATATGACAGCCGAGGAAACTGGCAGCCCGGGTGCCTACCAGATCGCGCACGGTGACGCCGAACGGCACGTGTCGGGCGTTAACCAGTAAACCCGCAGCCGCAGCCGCCAGTGGATTACCACCGCTGGCGATAATGCCGATAAACATAAACTCGGACGCGCCCGCCAGCACTGTAATAGAGAGTACAAACGGTACCCACAGCGGGAAGCCGTAGGCCATCGCCAGCGAGCCGTATGACATGCCGACTACACCGACGGCCAGACAGACTAAAAATATTGCTTTTATCGTGTCGCCTTTGAGACTGGAAAAATAATGTTTCATACCGTTTTAGCCATATCGAACGAGTTTCCATTATAATGAACGTGACTAATTGGCTTTACAAGTCGAACAATTCGTTCGATATAAAAAACATGGAGTCGTGAATGACCCAGCCCATCAGTATGATCGCGAAAAGTCTGGTGCGTGAACGTCAGCGCACCGGTTTGTCGCTGGCGGAGATTGCCCGTCGCGCAGGGATTGCAAAATCGACACTCTCGCAATTGGAAGCGGGCAATGGAAATCCTAGCCTGGAAACGCTCTGGTCGCTGTGTGTGGCGTTAGATATTCCCTTTGCGCGCTTGCTGGAACCGCAGGAGCAAAAAACGCAGGTGATTCGCCGCGGCGAAGGGACAAAAGTCGTGGCTGAGCAGGCCCACTATCAGGCCATTTTACTGGCCGCCTGCCCACCGGGTGCGCGGCGGGATATCTATCTGCTGCTGACGCAGCCGGGCGCGGATCGTATTTCACAACCGCATCCACCGGGATCGGTTGAACATATTATCGTAACGCAGGGTAAGGCGATGGTGGGATTGACGGAAGCGCCGGAAGAGTTAGGTGAGGGGGATTATATTTGTTACCCCGCCGATCAAGCGCATATCTTTAAAGCACTGGAGCCTGACACTCAGGCGATTCTGGTTTCTGAGCAGAGTTAATTGAACGCTTATTAAATAAAGGTGCGGCGATTATCGTTCGCGCCTTTATTATTTTTAATTATGTTTTATTGTTATTCATATAAAATTGCTTTTATTATTTTTAGTTAATTTCAGCACTATTGTTATATCCCTCACATTCTTACTTATATCTACGTTACACATAATAAAATCAGTATGATAATAAATATTAGCCTGCACTGGTGCCACGTTTTAATGTTCTGAATTTATTTCAGTCATCGGTATCGTATTACCTATAAAAATATTTTTTGGATTTGCATGTTGCGCGTCTTCCGGTCGGAAGACGTTGGACGATCTTTATTTCAAGGAAAGCAAATAATGAAGAAATCGACGTTAGCTTTAGCAATAGGTCTATTATTAGTGGCAAATAATGGCTTTGCTAAAACGCAAAAAATGACTCTGGAACAGCGGCTCGAACAACTGGAGGCTCGGCTGGAAGCTGCGGAAAACCGCGCGGCAAAAGCGGAAAATCAGGTGCAGCAATTGCAGGTACAGCAGGCTGCGGAGATCCAGGAAATTAAAGTTGCTCAGGGGAATACGCCAGTCAACGGCACTACGCCCGCACAAGAGACCAAAAAGAACGCCACCACCCCTAACCTGGTGCTCTCCGGCTATGGCGATCTGAAAATCTACGGCGACGTGGAATTCAACATGGATGCGGAAAGCAACAAAGGCGTGCTGGCGGCAACCAATTCGAATGTGGGCGACCCAACCAATGAACGCTGGGATCTGAACGGACGTATCCTGCTGGGCTTTGACGGTATGCGTAAGCTGGATAACGGCTATTTCGCCGGTTTCTCAGCGCAACCGCTGGCTGACATGACGGGTTCGGTCAATCTTGATGACGCCGCTTTCTTCTTCGGTCAGGAAAATGACTGGAAAGTAAAAGTCGGTCGTTTCGAAGCTTACGATATGTTCCCGCTGAATCAGGATACCTTTGTTGAGCATTCAGGGCATACCGCCAACGATTTGTATGATGACGGTAGCGGCTACATCTACATGATGAAAGAAGGTCGTGGCCGTTCTGATTCCGGCGGCAGCTTCCTGATGAGCAAACAGCTCGATAACTGGTATTTCGAGTTAAATACCCTGCTGGAAGATGGTACCTCGCTTTATCAGGATAGCAGCTATCATGGTCGTGAAATGGAGCAGGAGAAAAACGTGGCTTATCTGCGCCCGGTCGTCGCCTGGACGCCGGTGGATGCGCTGACGATTTCTGCGGCCATGGAATCGAACGTTATCAATAACGCCTATGGATATACCGATGCTCAGGGCAACTTTGTCGATCAGTCCGATCGTACCGGTTACGGTATGACGATGACCTGGAACGGTCTGAAAGCCGATCCGGAAAATGGCCTGGTGTTTAACCTGAACACCGCTTATCTCGATGCGGATAACGAAAAAGATTTTACGGCGGCGGCCAACGCTCTGTGGAAGCGCTTTGAACTGGGCTATATCTATGCTCATAACAAGATCGACGAATTTAACGGTCTGATCGATCACGATGATAATGACTGGTTCTACAATGAGGGCACTTACGATATTCATACCATTCACGCGTCTTATTTAATTCCGAATGTGATGGATATGCAGAACTTTAATATTTATCTCGGCGCTTATTATTCGATGATTAACAGCGATAACAGCAATCCAGAGAATTATACCGACGACGACGACCGTTACGGCGCGCGTCTCCGTTTCAAATACTTCTTCTGATTTTCCGTTCTCAGGCGCCTGGATTCAGGCGCTTTTTTCTTAGAGCCGGGTCATCAGGCTTTTATTTCCCCACCCAGTTATTTTTGATTTTGAACTTGTCGGCGCGGTTGTAGCTACACGAGTAGTTAAATGCCGTCCCATCTTCCAGTTTGGTGACGCCGGAGACTTTCAGCATCGGTATGCCTGAGCAGGTGCCGGGTTGTGGGGAAAAGGCGTGGATGACAAAACGAACGCAATGCTGCTGACGGGAGAAAAAGTTTCCTCCCCCGTCAGGGGAGGAAACAGAGCGGTTAAGGCAGATAAAACACTTCTTTTAGCTCAGCGCTGACCGGGCTGTTGTCCGGGTTTGCCGGCATTACGTCACGCATATGTTTCCACCAACGCTGGCAAACATCGGTGTTGGCAACGGCGTTCCAGCGCTCTTCTGACTCAATCTCGACGGTGGCGAACAGCAGGTTGCGTTCCTGATCGAGATAAATCGCGTAGTGATGGGCACCGTGCTCTTTCAGCACCGCTTCCAGTTCTGGCCAGATGGGATTGTGCCGACGTTGATACTCAACGTGCGCGTCGGCATTCACCTGCATCACAAAGGCCTTGCGGATCATAACGCCTCCAGATACAGCTCGCGGACCTCGTCGCGGCTGGCGGTGCGTGGGTTACACGGCGCACATGGATCGGCGAGGGCTTTATCCAGCCAGCCTTCAATATCCTCTTTCGTCACGCCAAGGGAACTAAAACCAGCCGGAATACCTACACGCTTGCTCAGGGCACGAATCGCGGTGATGGCCTCCATGCTTGCCGCTTCGTCGCTCATCCCGCGGGTGTCCACTCCCATCGCCTGCGCCACTCGGGCAAAACGCGCCACGGCGTTAGGGCGGTTAAAGTTTTCGATGATCGGCAGCAGGATGGCATTGCAGACGCCGTGCGGCAGATTATGGGTCGCGCCTGGCTGGTGTGCCAGCGCATGCACCAGACCCAGACCAGCACTGTTGAATGCCATACCCGCCAGATACTGACCAAACGCCATTTGCTCACGGGCCTCGAGGTTATGACCATCGTCGACCGCTTTCGGCAGCCACAGGTTGATCAGGCGAATTGCTTCCAGCGCGTTGGCGTCGGTGAGCGGATGTGCGCCAACGGAAACATAGGCTTCCACCGCGTGAGTCAGGGCGTCCATGCCGGTTGCGGCGGTAACGGAGGCTGGGATTTCCAGCATCACGCTGGCGTCATCCACGGCGATATCCGGGATGATGTTCGGGTCGATGATCACCTCTTTGACCTTGCGGGCAGAGTCGATAATGACCGCGTTGCTGGTCATCTCTGCTGCTGTACCAGCAGTGGTATTGATGGCAACCAGCGGCACGCCCGCATTTTTCACTTTGCCTACGCCGGAGTAAGCGGTAGAAGGGCCTGGGTTGGCGGTCAGGATCTTCACCGCTTTGGCGGTATCGATCGGGCTGCCGCCGCCGAAAGCGATAATGTAGTCACATTCTGCCCCCTGATATGCCGTAAAACCTTTCTGTACCAGCTCTTCTGTCGGATTCGGGAACACCTCATCAAACAGGTGGTAAGACATTTGATGTTCATCCAGTGCGGCAAACAGGCTATCCAGCAGGCCCAGCTTCACCAGTTGACCATCGGTGACGATCAGCGCTTTGCCCCATTGTTTATTCGCCACGAGATTCACCATATCGGCAATCGCGCCGGCGCCATGCAGGCTAATTTTTGGCAGTGCCAACATAAAGCTCATCACTATTCTCCTTAAAAAAAATCCCTGGTGCCCGATGGCATTACGCTTATCGGGCCGACGGTGAAACGTGCATCGTCATGTAGGCCGGATAAAGCGAAGCCGCATCCGGCGTTGAGTTGGCAGGTATCAGTACAGCTCTACGGCGCTTGCCAGCGGAGTCACGCCAAAGCGTTTAGCCAGTGCTACCAGCTCTTCACGCGTGATGGTCTGCTTCATACCGCCCATCGAATAGATTTTGACTAAAACTTCGGCGGATTTTTCTGCGGTATCTATCAAGCCAAATGCTTCGTCGAGGGAGGGGCCGCTGCCGAACACGCCGTGGAACGGCCACAGTACCAGCGAGTGTTTCTGCATTTCCTCGGCGGTTGCCTGGCCGATTTCATCCGTACCCGGCACCATCCACGGCAGAATGCCGACGCCATCCGGGAACACCACCAGACACTCGGTGCTGCCTTCCCACAGTTTGCGGGTAATCAGCGGGGTGTTGTTTTCCAGCACGTAGGTCAGGGCGATCAGGTTGGTAGCATGGCAGTGCATGATCACGCGGTCTTTGCCGTTCGTCGCTTTAATACGCTCGCAATGGGAGAGGAAGTGAGCCGGCAACTCAGAGGTTGGCACCGCTTCGTGGGTCAGGCCCCAAAGGATGTGGTAGCCCGCGCCGTCGCTGTCTACTTTCACCACGCCCAAATTTGCCGCGGGATCGAGCTGAACGTTACGGAAAAATTTACCGGAGCCGGTGACGATAAACGGTGTGTTCGCCAGCAAAGGCATTGGCTGACTTAGCGCGATATAGCGCGGTTTTTCGTGGAAATCGGCGCTAAATGGCGCAATGTCAGCCTCATCCAGACGCAGCGTCAGATTGCCGCCGTTACGTTCGTCCCAGCCTTTCAGCCACGCGTCGGAAGTGGCTTTGATCATCCCCTGGACGAACCAGGAATTAGTCATGTTTTGCATATTCGGTGATCCTGTTGATTGCCCGATCGTTATCGGGTCTTACGTAGGCCGGATAAGTGAAGATCCATCCGGCAATCGTCTTTCATTCATTGCCGGATAGCGACGTGGGGCGTCTTATCCGGCCTGTAAGCCTGGTGTCACGGTTAGCTACGTTTGCTCAAAATCTCTTTCTCATAGGCGCGCACGCTGTCCAGCCACTGGCTTCCTGCTGGCGTGTCGTGACGCTGGCAATACATCTCCCAGACGGCCTGCCACGGCAGCGATTTTTGCTCTTCCAGCAGGGCCAGACGAGCGGTGTAGTCGCCGCTGGCTTCCAGCTGACGCAGTTGTTCGGTCGGTTCTAACAGCGCGCGCAGCAGGGCTTTTTTCATATTGCGAGTGCCGATAACCCACGCGGCGATGCGGTTAATAGAGGCGTCGAAGAAGTCGAGGCCGATGTGTACGCGGTCAAACAGGTTGTGGCGGACGATCTCGCTGGCAATCGCCTGCGTTTCGTCATCCAGCAGCACCACGTGATCGCTGTCCCAGCGCACCGGACGGCTGACGTGCAGCAGCAGACGCGGTACGTACAGCATGGTGGCGGAGATTTTGTCGGAAATCACTTCAGTCGGATGGAAGTGACCCGCATCCAGGCACAGCGCGGTCTGACGGCTGGTGGCGTAACCCATATAGAACTCGTTGGAGCCCACGGTGTAGCTTTCGGCGCCGATGCCAAACAGCTTGCTCTCGACGGCGTCGATATGGTGCGCCGGGTCGAGTTTTTCGCTGATCACTTCATCCAGTGCTTCAAGCAGACGTTGGCGCGGCGCTAACCGGTCAACGGTAATGTCTTTCATGCCATCCGGGATCCAGATATTCATCACTGACGGCGTACCCAACTGCTCGCCAAAATACGCTGAGACGCGACGGCTGGCTTTGCAGTGGTCAATCCAAAACTGGCGAATGGTGTCATCGGCGTGGGCCAGCGTGAAGCCGTCGGCGCTCAGCGGGTGAGAGAAGCAGGATGGGTTGAAATCCAGCCCTAACTGGTTTGCTTTCGCCCACTCAACCCAGTTTTTAAAGTGTTCAGGTTTGATTTGGTCGCGTGCAACCGGCGTATCGGACTCCAGATAGATCGCGTGCAAATTCAGACGTTTTGGACCTGGGATCAGGCTCAGCGCCTGCTCCAGATCGGCGCGAAGTTCGGTGGCGTTACGCGCTTTGCCCGGATAGTTGCCGGTAGCCTGAATACCGCCTGTGAGCGAGCCCTCCGGATTCTCGAAACCGGCGACATCATCGCCCTGCCAGCAGTGCATGGAGACCGGCAGACGATCGAGCTGGCGTAAGGCCGCCTCGACATCAATGCCTACCGCGGCGAAACGCAGTTTTGCCAGTTCCCAGGCTTGTTCAAGTTGAGTGGTCATGCGCAAAGCTCCTTTGTCTGTCGTAGTGATGGAAACTGCGCCTGGTAGCGGGCAATTTCACTTTCAGGATTTGGAATGAAGGTGGTCAGGTCGTAGTTGGCACGCACCACCTGACGGAAATCATCGACGTTGTTAAGCTCGTCCAGCGTCATCAACTGGATGCCGATATTGCCGAGCGTGGAGGCCTCAATCGGCCCGGACATCACGCGAATACCGCAGGCATCCGCGCACAGCTGGTTCAGTAGGGCGTTCTGGCAGCCGCCGCCAACGATGTGCAGTTGGCTAAATGCTGCACCACGCAGTTGTGCCAGTTCTTGCAGAATGTCAGCGTATAGCAATGCCAGGCTGTCGAAGATACAGCGCGCCAGTTCGGCGTTTTGCTGGGGAACGGGTTGACCCGATTCACGACAGGCCGCCTGAATTTCCGCGCTCATATCGTCGGGGTTGATAAAGCGATCGTCGTTCGGGTTTATCAGGAATTGGCAGGCCGGCAGCGCTTGCGTTTGGGCAATAAGCGTTGGCAGGTCGGTAATCTGGCGCTCTTTTAAAACGCGCTGGAGCAGCCACAGTCCCATGATGTTTTTCAGTACGCGGTAGCGCCCTTCCGCGCCCCCTTCGTTGGTGATGTTCGCTGCCAGCGCCGCATCGTTGGTATACGGCGTTCTGCTCTCAAAGCCCATCAGCGACCAGGTACCGGAAGAGAGATACGCACTATTTTTATCGGCCAGCGGTGAAGCGATGACCGCACTGGCGGTGTCGTGACTGGCGACGGCCACAACCGGAATTTGGTTTTTCTGCGGGCAAATCCAGTGACCAATGACGTTCCCCGGATGCGTCGGGCGACCAAACCAGGCTTTGTCTGCCCCGGTCCACGCCAGCAGCGTGTCATCCCAGTCGTCGGTGTTGATATTGACTAACTGGGTGGTGGTGGCGTTGGTGTATTCCCAGTTCAATTTGCCGGTCAGGCGAAAGCTGAAGTAGTCGGGGATCAGCAGGGCATGTGCCACCTGCGCAAGCAGTTCTGGCTGCTGTTCAACCAGCGCACGTAGCTGATACAAGGTGTTAAACGGCAGAAACTGAATGCCGCTACGGCGGTAGATTTCACCTTTACCTGGCTGCGCCATCGCCTGTGACATAATGCCGGTCGTGCGGCTGTCACGGTAAGAGACCGGCAGACCAACACGTTGGCCGGCGTTATCGATCAATACGTAATCCACGCCCCAGGTATCAATGCCAATGCTGTCTATCCGAATGCCTTCATCACAGACTTTTTTCAGGCCAAGGCGAATGTCGTTTTCCAGGCTGTCGATGTCCCAGGTGTCAAAACCGTCCGTTTTTTGCAGACAGTTAACGAAGCGGTGAATTTCACGCAGCGTCAGGGTGCGGTGTTTACTGTCGTAACGTGCGAGCATTACGCGCCCACTGGATGCGCCGAGATCGACAGCGACACAATGGCGAAAAGTCATGGCGAGGTCCTTCTGAGTTTTATTGCACTCAGTCTAAGAACCCCGAATAAAGCGTACCTTCTTGACAGTGACAGCCCCAATTAGCGGCTGGCAACATGGCAAAGGTGAACGTGATGTTGTTCACAGTTTCCACTAATAGCGCGGGTTTTGGCGGATGTGACGCCTTCCGCATTTCCCGATCTTTCCCGCCATTTCTTGAAGAATTAACCGTGTTTACGCACTTTGGCGTCAAAAAATTAAGGTGAGGGTAGGAACCCTTAATTACTATTCAGCCATATTCGTTAATCAGGGGGAGCCGTCATGACCGTACTGCATTGCGTGGATTTTTTTCCGACAGGTAAAGCACCTGTGGCTATTGAACCGCGGCTTCCTCAGCCCGCGTTTCCTGAACATCATCATGATTTTCATGAAATTGTGGTGGTCGAACATGGAACGGGGATCCATGTGTTCAACGGACAGCCTTACACCATCAGCGGTGGTACGGTGTGTTTCGTTCGCGATCATGACAGGCATTTATATGAACATACTGACAATCTGTGTCTGACCAATGTGTTGTATCGCTCTCCGGATGCGTTTCAATTTCTGGCCGGGCTGAATCAGCTTTTGCCTCAGGAACAAAATGGGCAGTATCCCTCCCACTGGCGCGTAAACCAGGGCGTACTGCAGCAGGTTCGTCACCTGGTGGGGCAGATGGAGACGCTCGGCGAGGAGATGGATACGCCCACGGCGGCAAATCGCGAGATCTTGTTTATGCAGTTGCTGGTACTGCTACGTAAAAGCAGCCTGATGGAAGCGGCGACCGATAACGATGCACGGCTTAACCTTTTGATGGCATGGCTGGAGGATAACTTTGCCGAAGAGGTGTGTTGGGAGGCGCTGGCCGAGAAGTTTTCGCTCTCTTTACGCACTCTGCATCGCCAGCTTAAACAGCAAACAGGATTGACGCCGCAGCGCTACCTTAACCGTCTGCGACTGATTAAAGCCCGACATCTGCTCCGCCACAGTGATGACAGCGTGACTGATATCGCTTATCTCTGCGGTTTCGGTGACAGTAACCACTTTTCGACGCTTTTTCGCCGTGAGTTCGAGTGGTCGCCACGCGATATTCGTCAGGGGCGTGACCTTATAGCGGGAAGCAGCCTTCAGTAACGCGAAAGCTATCAACGTTTTTTACCGTCCGTTTGCTGATAATCATACCCTTTCATGCCGGATGCGCTGCGCTTATCCGGCAAGCGTACAGGTTGAGGTGATGTGATGGCGAATCATCTGGTTCTTTTGAAATCAGACTTTTTTGCGCATGAGCAGCAGGCTGTCGCCGTGGCCGATCGTTATCCGCAGGATGTCTTTGCTGAGCATACCCACGAGTTTTGCGAGCTGGTTTTGGTCTGGCGCGGCAATGGTCTGCATGTCCTTAACGATCGTCCGTACCGGATAACCCGTGGCGATCTGTTTTACATTCGCGCCGAAGATAAACACTCCTACACCTCCGTTAACGACCTTGTGTTGCAAAATATCATCTACTGCCCGGAGCGGTTAACGCTGAATGTTGACTGGCAAGGGGCGATCCCCGGATTTGACGGTACGCCGAGGCAGCCGCACTGGCGACTTGGCAGCGTTGGCATGACCCAGGCCAGACAGGTGATAAGCCAGCTTGAGCATGAAAGTAATCAGCGCGATGCGCAGGCCTTTACCATGGCTGAGCTGCTGTTTGGTCAACTGGTAACTCACCTTAAACGTCATCGTTATGCCACGGATACGCTCCCGGCGACGTCAAGTGAAACGCTGCTGGATAAACTGATCACCGCGTTAGCTGGTAGCCATGAGCATGCGTTCGAACTGGATACGTTTTGCGAGCGTGAACGGTGCAGCGAACGCGTTTTGCGCCAGCAGTTCCGCAGCCAGACCGGGATGACTATCAACCATTACCTGCGGCAACTGCGCATTTGCCATGCTCAGTATCTGTTATCGCATACTGAAAAGCTGATTGGTGAAGTTGCTATGCAGTGCGGTTTTGAAGACAGTAACTATTTTTCGGTGGTATTTAACCGCGAAGTCGGGATGACGCCAGGGCAATGGCGCCATCGTAGTCGGGTGACACCATAATATATAAATCTGGTTTATATATTGCAGTGGCGTTTTGATACATATTCAGACTAAATTAGACATAATGAGTGAATGCTCTGTGCAATAAATCACAGTTGCTCTTTTATTTTTGTTTTATTCTCAGCAAACTTATTTATCGGAGTAACGTTTGTGTTGACCAACTCTATAATCATCAAAAGTCTGCTTTTAATTTTGCTATCTTGCGATCGCAAAATTAAACGTATGCTTGATTATTTTTGCTGGTTTAATTCCGTTAACGATCTGGCTGAAAATGATATCGCCGAGCAGGAGTGTATGGATACGCAAATGGCGCGCGAATGGTCCAGCCTGTGGGACTGCGCCAGCGAAGCTATCGGCGCGAGCGTACGTCAACGCTGTCATCGTCCTGCCCGTTTTGGCCTGCATTTCCCACAGGCGCTGTTGTGCCGTCGCAAACGTGATGAGCTGGCCTTCAGTTTCCGTAACTCCAGCCTGCACCAACTGTTAGTTTGCCGCCATGCCAGCGGCGCTGACGGTGAAAGCCAGGTTTATCAATTTGTTAGTCCTACACAAAGCACAATGCGCACTTTCGCCATTGTGCTTTTTTTATTGCCTGAATCTATGAGGAATCATTATGTACATTGTTTGTGTTGCAGCTTGTCCGACCGGCGTTGCTCATACCTACATGGCTGCGGAATCGCTTGAAATCACGGGGAAAAACCGTGGGCATGAAGTTAAAGTGGAAACGCAGGGGAGCATTGGCGCTGAGAATGAAATTACGCCAGAGGATCTGGCGCGCGCTGACGCGGTCATCATTGCTGCCGACGTTGCGATTAGCGGGAAAGAGCGTTTCGATGGCATGGTGAAGCTCGAATGCAGCGTCTCTGATCCCATCAAATTTGGCGATGCGGTGTTTGAAGCAGTAGAGCAGGAGGTTGCAAATGGCTAAGTTTCAGGGGGGAGACAAACCGTCTACCGGGATAGAGGTCAAGAACGCCATTATGACCGGCGTTTCATGGATGCTGCCGTTTGTCATTGCTGGAGCTGTGCTAATGGGGATCGCCCGTATCGGCGCTTCTCTCTACGGTATTGATAACATCTGGGATGCCAGCTACGAGCAGGCCGGCATGGTGGTGCAGTTGCTGCACAAATTTGATGGTTTCGGCGGGCTGGCGCTGTCCCTGATGTTGCCGGTGGTGGCCGGCTATATCAGCTTTGCGCTGGCGAACAAACCGGGTCTTGCGCCGGGGATGATTGGCGGACTGCTGGCGAGTAACCTGGGAACGGGTTTTCTCGGCGCGCTGGCGGCCGGTTTTGTCGCGGGCTATATCGTTCGCGCCCTGAACCGCTACATCAAATTGCCGAAGGCGCTCTCCTCTGCTGTGCCTATTTTCATTCTGCCAGTCGGTGGTACGCTGCTGACCTGCGTGGTGATGGCATTTATTATCGGTACGCCGCTGGCGGCGTTGAATCACGGCATGGAAAGCTGGCTGTTATCCATGTCCGGCACGAACAAAGTGCTGCTGGCGGCGGTCATTGGCGGCATGGTTGGGTTTGATCTCGGCGGCCCGATTAACAAGGCGGCGGTGACGACGGCAATGGCGTTACTGGCCTCCGGTATTTATGACCCAAACACCGCCGCGCAGGTGGCGATTATCGTGCCGCCAATTGGTCTGGGTGTCGCTACGCTGCTGTGGTCGTCACGCTTCCCGGAATCCCTGCGTGAGGCGGGTAAAGCCTCTACGTTGATGGGGCTGATTGGTGTTTCTGAAGGCGCCATTCCGTTTGCGCTGTCAAATCCAAGAATTATTGTCGTCAACGTGATTGGCTCGGCGGTGGGGGCGGCGATGGCGGTAGGATTAGGGGCGGTAAACCATGCGCCGATCTCCGGTTTTTACGGCTGGCTGGCGGTAGAAAAATGGCCGATTTATGTGCTCTCGATTGTCTGCGGCTCGGCGATTATCGCCTGCGGCTCACTGTTGATATTCCGTGGCCCGACAGCCACGCCTGAGGTGAGAAAAGAGACGGTGGCGCCGAAATTTAAAGCCAGCCGTTAGACGTACTACTGAATTAATATTTCCCTATGTTTAGCGCGGGTAAATATCCGTGCGGGTTACCTACGCCTTAAAACAGGAATAAACGAAATGAAAACGGTTCATTTAATTCAGCATACGCACTGGGATCGTGAATGGTATTTTACGGAGAATGATTCCCAGGCTCTGCTTTATTATTTTATGGCAGATCTTATCCAACATCTTGAAGCGGATGAATCATTAGGTCCATTTATGCTTGATGGCCAAACGGTGGTGCTGGAAGATTATTTCCAACTGGCACCAGAAAGCCGCGAACGCGTGCAGGCGCTGGTGAAAGCCGGACGTTTGTTAATCGGTCCCTGGTATACACAGACCGATTTTTTGGTGGTTGGCGCTGAGTCCATCACCCGCAATCTGCTGCTGGGGCAGGCAGACTGTGACGAGATAGGGCCGAGAATGGCGGTCGGTTATGTACCGGACTCCTTTGGCCAAAGCGCACAGTTGCCCATGTTCCTTAATCAGTTTGCCATCGACCACGCGGTTATCTGGCGCGGCTGGAGCGAGTACGACACGCCGTTTACCGAGTTCCGCTGGCGAAGCCAGGGGGGCAGCGTGGTGACGACGGCGGTATTACCGCAGGGTTATGGGTGCGCTAAGTGGTTGCCGACGGATGCCAGCCAGGCCTGGCCGCGCCTCTCTGCGGTTATGGAAAAGCAGGCGGCATTTAGCCGCAGTACGCAGCTACTACTGCCGAACGGTAACGATCAGTCACCGTTTGAGTACGGCGTTCCGGCAATGCTCGACACGCTGAATCAGGAACAAACGGCGTACCGCTTTATTCGCAGCGACTTTAGCCGTTACTTTGCCGCACTGGCGGATACGCCGCTGGCGATCTTTGAGGGCGAACTGCTAAGCCCGAAATATATGCGTATCCATCGCGGTATTTTTTCTACCCGCATGGATATTAAACAGGCCAACGTCCGGCTGGAGAACTTCGTCAGCCGTCAGCTAGAACCGTTGCTGAGTGTGGCCTGGACGCTGGGGTTGCCCTATCCGCAGCGAGCCGTTGAGACAATATGGCGCGAGGCGATGAAATCCCACGCTCACGATAGTATCGGTGGGTGTAACGCCGATCGCGTGAATGCAATGGTTAAGGCGCGTTTGCTCTCGGGTCAGGAAAAAGCCGAGCGCCTGTACGAGCTGAATATGCAGATGTTGGCAAACGGCATTACGGCGCAGCAACAGGGTAAAAAAATCATCGTCTTTAACGCGCTGCCGTCGGTGCGCGATGGCCTGGTGGCGCTGACGCTCTACCTACCCGGTGAGGCGTTCCGCATTGTTGACGATCAGGGACAACCCTGCCGCTGGCAGATTATGCGTGAGACATCGCAAGATATGTCCGTCATTGTTCAGGAACTGTCCAATAGCCCCGATCCGGTCTTCTATCGGCGGTGCGATATTTTACTGGAGGTCGCATCGCTCCCCGCCTGCGGCTATACCACCCTGTATCTGCAAGATGAGTGCGCCCCCGGATTTGCTGTGCCGTCCTCGACAGAAGAGGCGCTGGAGAACCCGTGGTTACGCCTGACGCTGGAAGGTGAACAGGTCGTTCTGGTCGATAAGCGCAGCGGTAAGCGCTGGGATAACCTTATTCAACTGGTGGACGGCGGCGATGCCGGTGACACCTATAACTATTCTCCACCAGAGGATGACTGGCGCGTTACCGGCGCAGGGGCGCTGCTTCACGCCGACTGGCAGCGCGGCGCGCTGGTGGACACGTTGTCGCTAAGCTGGTCTATCGCAGCACCGCACACGCTGGCCGACAGGCAGGAGCACCGTTGTAATGCACGACTGGATGTCAGCATGGTGGTCATGCTGGATCACCAGCGCCCGACGCTGGACCTCCAGGTTAGCGTCAACAACACCTTGCACGATCATCGTTTACAGGTGGAAATTCCTGCTGATGTCTTTACCGATGTCCATTTTGCCGATCAACCGTTTGGTCTCATTCGTCGCGCCAACCGACCGGCCACGCTGGATGTCTGGCAGCAGGAAAATTGGGGTGAAGCCCCGGCATCGCTGTGGCCAATGCAAAGTCTGGTAATGATGCATGATGGCAAGCAGGGCATCAGTGTGGTGACGGATGGGCTGCGAGAATATGAAATTCCCGCAGAACGCCCATCGGTTATCGCCATTACGCTACTGCGTAGCGTGGGTTGGCTGGGACGTGCCGGTATGCCGTGGCGTCCGGGACGCGCATCCGGTATGGCGTTGCCTTCCCCAGACTCACAGATCCCAGGCGAATTTAGCGCCCGCTTCGCGCTCATCCCGTTGTGCGATGGTGAAAGCCCGAACTTCTGGCGTGAAGTCGAAGCCTGGCGCACACCGCCAGTTGGCTGGCTGGATTCCGGCTGGGCGCGTTTTAAAACTAATCCACACGCGCTGACATTCCCGACAGCCTACAGCCTGCTGCACTGGGAGACACCACTCCATTTCAGCACCTTGAAAAAAGCGCAACGTGAAGATGCGCTGATTTTACGCGGCTGGAACCCCGGCTCGCAGCCGCAGATCAGCTCAACGCCGGTTGCTGATGCGACAGTGCGCGAAGTTACGCTGGCGGAAAAATCGCTGAACTCATCGCATGAAACGATACCGGCCTGCACGCCGATCTCATGGCGTATTACGCCTGCAGCCAGAGGATAATATTGTGTTAAACATTCGTTTTACCTGCCCGTTGCCAAATGGTCTACATGCCCGCCCCGCCAGTGCGTTAGAGCAGCGCGTCAGCGCATTTCAGGCTCGCGTTCAAATAGGCAATCTGCGTAACCAGCGTCAGGCCGATGCCCGTAGCGTGTTGGCGATGATTGGGACCGATATTTTGTATCAGGACCCGTGTGAACTGGTGATTGAGGGCGAGGATGAATCTGCCGCGCATCAGGCGCTGACTCAGTTTGTGAGGCAAGAGTTTGCCGCGTGTGACGAACCCGTTGCCCAGACGCCGGAACGGGTGGAGCAACCTCTGCCGGTTTTTCTGGCGCAGACCCGCGCGGAGTGGGTACGCGGTAACGGGGTGAGCGCTGGGCTGGCGCAAGGGGTGGCAATGCATCTGGGCGTGCCGGATCTGTATCAATTGGCAGAACAAGAGGCGGTGGCGGCGCCGGCTGTACAGCGAGTCGCGCTGACGGCGGCACTTGAGCATGTACGCCGCGAGCTGCACGACGCATTACCGCATACACAGGGAGAAGCCGCAGCGGTGCTACAGGCTCATGTCAAACTGCTGGACGATGCGCTCTTCGAAACCTCGCTACTTACCGACCGTACAGCGCGCAATGCGCTGGCAGCATTGGCGCTGGCGCTGGATGAACTGAGCGCGCCGCTGCGCGAAAGTCGCAGCGTCTACCTACAACAGCGGGTGCTGGATTTACAGGATTTGGGCCTGCGTCTGGCGGCGCATCTCACCGCGCAGCCGCTGATGCCGCAAACGGCATTGTCGCAAGACACCATCGTTATCAGTCCGGTTCCCATAACGCCAGGCCAGTTTCTGGCGCTGCGCGGCCCGCATCTGAAAGGTGTGGTGATGGGCGCGGGCGGGGAAACATCACATACCGTCATTCTGGCGCGATCGTTTGGGGTTCCGCTACTGAGCGTAGAGGCGGCGGAAGCGGGGCATATTCGCGGTGGTGAAGCGCTGCTGCTCGACGCTCGCCACGGGGTGGTGGTGGTGTCACCGGATGAGCAGGCTCTGCGGTGGTATCAACTGGAAGAGGACAAACGTCAGCGCCTTGAGGCGCGTTTACAGCCGCTTATTCAACGCCCTGGGGCGACGCAAGAGGGCGAACGGGTGACGGTGCTGGCGAATATCGCGCTGGCGGCGGAAGCGGAAGCGGCATTTGCCGCCGGGGCGGAGGGGATTGGTCTGTTCCGCACTGAAATGCTGTTCTGCGAACGAGCCGCGCCGCCTGACGAGGAGGAGCAATACCAGGCCTATCGTCATGTGCTGGAACAGGCGCGGGGGCGTAAAGTGGTGATCCGTACGCTGGATATTGGTGGTGATAAACCCTGTGACTATCTGGCGATGCCGCCGGAGGAAAACCCCTTTCTTGGCTGGCGCGGCATCCGCCTGTATCCCGAATTTATGTCGATTTTCCGTCCTCAGATACGTGCGCTACTGCGTGCCAGCGCCGCCGGACCGTTGCACATTATGGCGCCGATGGTGACTACGCTTGCTGAGGTGAAGTGGCTGCGTGAACAGTTCCAGCAAACGGCGGCGCAACTGCTGGCCGAGGGGGCGGCGGTTGGGCAGTGGTCGCTGGGTATTATGGCGGAAGTGCCATCAGTGCTTTATCTGCTGGAGAAAGCCGCTGCGTATATCGACTTTGTTTCGATTGGCAGCAACGACCTGACGCAATACTTCCTGGCCTGTGACCGGGGCAACGCGCAGGTTCGACATCTCTACAACTATTTTGACCCCGCGTTTTTACAGCTACTGAAGGAGATGACGGCGCGCGCGCAGCGGGCCGGTATTGAGATCAGCCTGTGCGGCGAGATGGGCGGCGACCCGTCGGCGCTGGCGCTACTGTTGGGCGTTGGTTTACGACAGATCAGCATGTCCTCAAGCCGTATTGCGCCAGCCAAGGCGCGCTTAATGACCTTAACCCTCGCGCACAGCGAGCAGACGCTGGAACGGGCATTAGCTTGTGAAAGTGGTCAGGACGTGGCGCTACTACTTTCACAACAGGTGGCGGCGCAAGCAAAACCCGTGTTTGATCCCGCCCTGATCCTGCTCGATCGGGCGATTACCCGTAAAGCGGAGGCGATTAAGGTGCTCACCGATAATCTGGAGGTCGAACAGCGGGTCTTTTCCGGCTCAGCCGTTGAAGAGGCTATTTGGCAGCGTGAGGCGATTTTCTCTACCGCATTAGGATTTGCAATTGCGCTTCCGCACTGCAAATCGGCGGCGGTCGCGCACAGTAGCGTGTCGGTGATGCGTTTGAGTGAGCCGCTTGCGTGGAGCGACGGGGTGGATGTCTCGCTGGTTATCATGCTGACGGTGAGTGAGCAGGAGAAGGGCGATCATATGAAAATCTTCTCCCGTCTGGCGCGTAAGTTGATGCATGTGGATTTCCGTGAGCAGTTGCTTGGCAGCACGTCGCCGCAGGATGTCGCCGTGCATCTGGCACAGGAAATGGCGGGATAAATCATGGTACAGAATCCTCGCCGAGCGTTCATTCTGCTGTCGGCTGTCTTTTTTTACTGGGGCGTCCTGACGGCAATTAATAGCGCCACGATTCCCTTTTTCCGGCAAGTTTTTTCGCTTTCATGGCGAGACTCGATGTTGGTAAATGTGGCGTTTTATCTCGCACCGTTTGTGATTTGTTTACCGTGTTCAGGCTGGATGGCGCGTTTAGGGTATCGCAGCGCACTCTTACTGGCGTTGATACTTGCCGCAAGTGGTTCGGTGGTGATTGCCGTATCGCTCTGGCTGGCGTCATTTGCCGGTTGCCTGGTGGGGATTTTCATTGTGGCGATGGGGGTTGCGGCGATGCAGGTGGTCGCAAACCCTTATGTTAATCGGCTTGGCGAGGCGCAAAGTGCGGCTGGACGCCTCAGCCTGGCGTCGTCCATCAACTCCCTCGGGGCGGCGCTGGCGCCTGTCGTCCTGGCGGTTGTTCTGGCTGGCTCTGTCATTTCAGTTCCAGGGATGTATCTCGGTTTGATGCTGGTGGGAGGCATACTGCTGGTTGCGTTATACCGTTTTTCAATTGCTGATTTTCGTGACGCGCACGAGAATATTTTTTCTGCGATTCGTGCGCTCAGGCGCTATGCGCAGTTTCGTACTGGGGTGAGTGGCATTCTTGTTTACGTTGGCGTTGAAGTCAGCATTGGTACTACGGCTCTCAGCTATCTTCACGACCCATCTTTGGGCGGGTTTTCGCTTGCACAAGCGACCTCCTTTATCGCGTTGTACTGGGGCGGTGCATTGGCGGGGCGGTTTTTGTATGGCTTGCTGGCTCACTGTTGCCGACCTCAGTTGTTGTTTTGCCTGTGTTCTTCGGGAGCGGTACTACTAACCGTTGCCGCGATAGTTTTCGCTAACCGTTTTGGCGGCTATTGTCTGCTGGCGACGGGACTCATGAACTCGGTGATGTATCCCATTATTTTCTCTCGCACGCTCTCCGGCCTTGATCGCTATGCGGCATCTATTTCTGCTTGCTTGATTATGGCGGGCATTGGCGGCGGGGTGCTGCCTTTTATCCAGGGGATGGTTATTGATGCTATTGGCCTGCGTTTGAGCTTTTGGGTGTCGGTTATCGGGTATCTGTTTTTATTGCTGAACGGATTTAAGCTATACGCTCGAAAGGAGGTATTTTGTGAGTAACGTCATCATTATTTGGTTAATTTAAGATAGTTCAACGGAAACTGATTCTCGGTGGTATTTAACCGTAAAGTTGGGATGACGCCGAGCCAGTGGCGTCATCTGGCTGAGTGAGGAATCATAATAATGTCGCATATTAGGGTGATAAAACCTGACAGCGAATACTCCCACAAAATAAAATATCCACGATGGTTTATTGCTGTAAATAAAGAGTAAAATAGGAATAACGCCCATTATCATGGGGGGGGGTGAACGTATATTATAATTTATCATCATAAATGACTGAGAGCTAAGTAATGTAGGCGTCTGACTATTTAAGGATGAAGTTTCAAAATGATAGACGGCTGGCTCTAACCACTCAGAATGCTGTTGGTGGAGTTTTTCAATCAGCCAGAGGTGTCGCTTCAGATATATATTCTGGTATTGAGCGAGCTAGTTGGTATTCATCATGTTTTATACCTCAATACAATGATATTTGTCAGGAGTTAAAATCTGAAGAAATAAGGATGCTCTATTCCATTGAGTCAATATATAGATATCGTGATGTAATTTCATATATGCTTTATTTGTATTTCATAACAATAAGTGATGATGTTGATGAAGGTAATCCCGAAGGCTCTGCTCGTCAATTTATCAGAAAAATGTCCGCACTGGCTACTCATATGAATATTGCGGGAGGGACTCGGTATGCTTTTGCTTCCGCGGCTTCTATTGCGTTGTCTCAGTCTGGCTTCATGTCGAAAATCATCGTTGAGCGTTTATCTGCAAAACTGCCGCAAGCGGTATTTTTGCTGCAATTTTTCGGAGTTCAACAAAAGTGCGCTCTTGCTGCGCGGCAGCTAAAAGGAATTGATCCAGATTATTATTGGGCTTTATATCAGGCAAAGCTTGAAATGCTCTATTATTTTGTTGAACCAGCTATTTCCAATATGATTAGTAGAGTAAAGTCAAAGCGCTTCTCAAATCTTGATAATTTAGCGGATTTTTTGCAGAGGGATTTTGGTGTTTAATACTTTGATCACACTTTTATTAGAAAGTGTAGTGTTTCCAGCGCTGGTAATAGGCTTTGGTCTGTTATGGCTTCATCTATTTCCTGAATATTGTCTTTTACTAACATTAATAACGCTTATTGTTTTGATGTGGTTATTCCCCCGGTTGACTTCACTATTCACTAGGTTTAAATAAAAGGAGTATTTCATGTCTAATCCAGCTTATTTGTGGCTAACCGATGAGAATGGTTCTCCTATGCCCGGCTCATGTCAGGCCGTAGGTCGCGTTGGAGCTATTGAAATAAAGTCACTAACTCATAACGTCAATATTCCGGTTGATAGTAATACAGGGCGCCTAACCGGTACGCGAATTCATGCACCCATCATGTTCCAAAAAGAATTCGACCGAGTTACACCATTTTTGTACAGGGCCTTAAGTACCGGAGCTACGCTTAAATCCGCGATGATTAAAATGTACTCAATTAATGAAGCAGGGATGGAAAAGGAGTATTTCAACATAATTCTTCACAACGTGAAGCTCACTTCAATCACGCCTGATTTATATCCTGGCGCAGCAACAGGCACACATCTTGAGACTGTTCTGCTGCGCTACGAGAAAATTACCTGGAAACATTGTGACGGTAATATCATTTATACCGATGAATGGAATCAACGTACAACCTATTAAGTCAGCGTTTGGGCAACGTGAAAATGGGTGTGAGGAATTATTTACTAATGATGGGAACTGGTGGATAGATGACGCCGAGCCAGTGGCGTCATCTCAGTACCCAACATGATTAGCTGGCCATTCCCAGACCAACAATGTTTGCTGCGACAATGATCACTACGCAGCCAAGACTTAGCACGCTGACCGGACGTCTCCCTGCATTGCTCCACTCTTTCATGATCAGGCCCACGATACCGCCGCACAGGACGTAGAAGCTCATGTGCAGCATCCAGCTCATGTAGTCATACTGTGCTGGAATTTTGGCATGGCCCCAGGCGTAAAAGAAGAACTGGAGATACCACATCAGGCCAGCAAGCGCCGAAAACAGGATATTGCTGATAATCAGCGGTTTTGCTAAAGAGAAGTCGGCCTTTACTGACAGGTTTTTCATTTTTGCCAGACGAATGAAGCAGTATCCCAGATTGATCACCGCACCACCGCCCATGATGACTACGTAGCTTGGCAGGGCGACATACAGCGGATCGATACCGAGTGTTGCAGCGGCTTCGTGCATTGGTTTAGCCGCATCCATGGCAAAGGACATCCCCGCGGAGAAAAAGCCGCACATCACCGCCAGTATCAGACCTTTTTTCAGATTGAACTCTTCGGCCTTGATGCCCATCTTGCGCTCTTTTAACTGTCCGGCGCGGGTGACAATCGCCACTCCGATCAGGGCGACCAGCACGCCGAGCAGGGTCATACGTCCGCCTGGTGTGCCAATGAGTACGTCAAATTTACCGGCAATGATTGGCGTCATTAAGGTACCAACAATTAGCGTAATGCCGATAGCGATCCCGATCCCCATCGACATACCGAGATAGCGCATAGTCAGGCCATAGTTGATATTACCAATCCCCCACATGGCACCGAATAAAAATACCGGCAGCAGGGTGGACGCACTGAATGAACTGTAATAGGCCCAGAAGTCCGGCAGAAGGATCGCGCTGACGAGCCAGGGAAGGATCAGCCATGAAACAAAACCACCTATAGACCACATGGTTTCCCAGGACCAGTGTTGTACCTTTTTAAAAGGGGCATAGAAACAAGCGGCACTAGCGGCACCGATTAGATGCCATATTATCCCCATCGTAATTGCGTTACCCATTCTGTTTCCTTTTGAATTATCGATTTGGCAGGATGAAAACACCCGTTTTGATGTTCAAAAGTCTAAAGAGTGAGCAATAGATTAACCTTCAGCATGCTGCCGTGTGATCAGTAATGCTGGCAAAATTCAGGGGATGAAAGGGATATTGATCACAAATGCGGCTCCGCCCCTCTTTTTTGAGAAGGGCGGAAATATAGAGGATTAGCAAATTCTTACTGCCTGAATACCCAGTAGCCAGGCGAGTTTTTCCAGTGCCTCGCCATGGTGTCCCAGGCCAATGCTGCAATGATGAGCTGGGCCGCCCATGCACCATTGCGTGGTGAACTCGCGAGCTGATAACGGGAAGCGATAGCGGCTATTGGTGTTGCCAATATCCAGGACTTCACCTGGTACAGCTTCACCCTCGGCATACTGTAAACGCACCCCGTTTTCGGCATCTTCAATTACCGAAAGAAAGGTCACCGGACCTGATTTTACGGTCATCTGGATAGATACACCTTTACCGGGTTTACCATGATAAACCGGCAGCGGCACCAGACTCACCGGACCATCCGCCATCAGCGGGTGTGCCGGACCGTCATGTCCCCACAAAACAGCATCATCATTAAATTCAATGCCATATGGTTCTGAGAATGAACCGCCAGCCCCCAGAAGTTGCTGAATTTTCATCGCCAGCACATTTTTGATTTCATATTCTCCCGCTACGGGAATACCACGGTGGGTAAGCAGCGTGTTGCCGAGAATGATTGAGGTGATGATGTTCTCGTAAGCGTTGCCGTTACGGCCTTCATAGTAATAGGCTAGTGCACCGAGTTTATTCTGGGCAATTAGTTTATCCATGGCGCAGGCAGTGGTGAGTGCGCGGTTGAGCTCTGCAGGTTCGCATGCCGCATCCAACTGAAGTACACGGTGCATTTCCTGTCGTTTGGCGTTGAGGTCTGCCTCGCTGACCTGCTCGCGATATTCCGCCAACTCACACATTTCCAATGGTTTAAAGCGTACGCCCATTTTGGCGGACAAGTTCGTCATATTGCTGTAAACGTCTACCATGCCGTCATAATAGTGCCCGAGGACGCCAACCTGACAATTTGCCAGCATTTGACGAGCGTTAAGTGCCTGTAGCCACTGCGCCGTTTGTTGCCAGACATACTCATCGCCCTGTAATGCGCCAACAATCAACTGAAAGCGGATATTCGCACGGTTAAACACGTTTGCCAGTTCGGGGGCGCTGCAGGCCTGACAGTGCGCCAGCCACTCTCCAGTACGACCTCCCCGATCGGGAATTTGACGGATTGTTGAATAAGGCAGCCCTGGCTCTGGCTGTAGGGCCAGAATAATGACCGGTTTATTGATACTCTGCACAAGCGGTAGCACCGTTGAGCTGAGCGCATAGGTGCTGATGTAAAGACAGACAGCATCGACCGGCTGTTGCTGCAACCGTCTGATAAGGGCATCGGCTTTATCGACGTTATCAATCAGGCCGCCATTAATCACGCTGGCTTGTTGCGCCGTCAGGCGCTCATCAATTGATTGCAGATAGCCCTGAAGACGTGACTCCAGGCCTGTAAACTGGGGCCAGTATGTGTCGAGGCCGATACCAAAAAGGGCGATGTTGACAGACATAGCAATATTTCCTTGTGAGATAATTTTCAGACTATGTCGTGCTTTATCTCCCATGTCCTTCATGTCGCTGCCTATTTTATACTCAGATTGGCAAAATCAGCCTGATTTTCCCAGTGATGCTCACACTTTTACCTCATAATAGCCATGTAAAAAGTACGGCATTGATAATCATTTTCAATATCATTTAATTAACTATAATGACCCAACTGCTTACGCGGCGTTAACACTGGCCGCCCGACAATACTGGAGATGATTATGAGTTATACACTGCCATCCCTGCCGTACGCTTATGATGCCCTTGAACCGCACTTCGATAAGCAGACGATGGAAATCCACCATACCAAACACCACCAGGCTTACGTAAACAACGCTAACGCTGCGCTGGAAAGCTTGCCTGAATTCGCGAGCCTGCCTCTTGAAGAGCTGATCACCAAACTGGATCAACTGCCAGCAGACAAGAAAACCGTACTGCGTAACAACGCGGGCGGCCACGCTAACCACAGCCTGTTCTGGAAAGGTCTGAAAACCGGTACTACGCTGCAGGGCGACCTGAAAGCGGCTATCGAACGTGACTTCGGATCCGTGGACAACTTCAAAGCTGAATTTGAAAAAGCTGCGGCAACCCGTTTTGGTTCCGGCTGGGCGTGGCTGGTTCTGAAAGGTGACAAACTGGCTGTTGTTTCCACTGCTAACCAGGATTCCCCGCTGATGGGTGAAGCTATCTCTGGCGCTTCCGGCTTCCCGATCGTGGGCCTGGATGTTTGGGAACACGCTTACTACCTGAAATTCCAGAACCGCCGCCCGGACTACATCAAAGAGTTCTGGAACGTGGTGAACTGGGACGAAGCTGCCGCGCGTTTCGCAGCGAAAAAATAAGTTCTACGCTTTAGTAAGCCCCTGCAAGCGATGCTTGTGGGGGTTTTTTTGTGATCAAAATCAATATAAAAACAATGATCCACTTAAATTGAAACAAGGTTTTATTATGCGGGTGGGATCACTTTTATAGTCTCTATGAATGTCTATCTTCGTTTCATCAAGACGGGCGCATCTCATAAGCAAGATGCAATCGCCCATAAAAATTGCCCCATTTTTATGTCTACAGGTGATGGAAATGCAGATCAAACGAACGATAGAGAAAATCCCAGGCGGCATGATGCTGGTGCCGCTTTTTCTGGGCGCGTTGTGTCACACCTTTTCCCCCGGCGCCGGGAAATACTTCGGCTCCTTTACCAACGGTATGATCACCGGTACGGTGCCTATTCTGGCGGTCTGGTTCTTTTGTATGGGGGCGTCGATCAAGCTAAGCGCTACCGGTACCGTACTGCGTAAATCGGGTACGCTGGTCATAACCAAGATCCTGGTAGCGTGGGTGGTCGCGGCGATTGCTTCACGTATTCTGCCGGAACATGGTGTAGAAGTTGGTTTCTTCGCCGGCTTGTCTACGCTGGCGCTGGTGGCCGCCATGGATATGACCAACGGCGGGCTGTATGCCTCGATTATGCAGCAGTACGGCACCAAAGAAGAGGCCGGGGCGTTTGTCCTAATGTCGCTGGAGTCTGGCCCGCTGATGACTATGGTGATTCTGGGAACCGCCGGGATCGCTTCGTTTGAACCACACGTGTTTGTCGGGGCCGTATTACCGTTCCTGATTGGCTTTGCGCTGGGGAATCTGGACCCTGAGCTGCGGGAGTTCTTCAGCAAAGCGGTGCAGACATTGATTCCTTTCTTTGCCTTCGCGCTTGGTAACACCATTGATTTGAGCGTGATTGCGCAGACCGGTGTACTGGGTATTTTGCTGGGCGTGGCGGTAATTATCATTACCGGTATTCCATTGATTATCGCCGATAAACTGATTGGTGGCGGCGATGGCACAGCGGGGATTGCGGCCTCCAGCTCAGCCGGTGCGGCGGTCGCTACGCCAGTGCTGATTGCTGAAATGGTTCCGGCATTTAAACCGATGGCGCCGGCAGCAACTTCCCTTGTCGCCACGTCGGTGATTGTGACCTCCATTCTGGTGCCGATTATCACTTCCATCTGGTCGAAAAGAGTTAAAGCCAGGGCGGCGGAAATTGATATTCGTAGCGCCGTGAAGTAAGTCTCTTTTGCCGGATGGTCTGTTCCATCCGGCTTAACGATTTACGCTTTGACGACAAATACCTCATCGATGGTCCGACACTCACCCTCGTTCAACTCTCCGCCGGCATTTCGTGACACGCCGGTGCAATAGCCAAACTTACGCGATACCACGGTTTTGATGGTGGTGACGAAATCTTCGCCGATGGCGTAGATGGACATGTAGGTGCCAATCTGGTCCTGAATGTCGCGAAGTGCTGTCAGGTCGCCCTGTTTAAATGCTTCCCGTGCGCTGACAAACAGTTCAGGCATGACGTTGTTTAATCCTGAAATCACCCCCGCGCCGCCTGCCAGCAGGTTAGGAATGTAGTATTCGTCATAGCCGGACAACACGGCAAAATCCTCCCGTACGGCGCGGGTGGTCTGGATCATACTGCGAGTATGGGACTGGCAGTCGACGGTATCTTTAATGCCTGCGAAGTTGGGGAACTCGGCGGCGAGGGTGGCAACCAGTTCGGGCGTTAAATCGCAACCAGTGCGCGCCGGAAAGTTATAGGCAAACCATTTACCGCTGAGCTTCTGCCCCAACTGACGGAAGTAGCTCAGCAGCTGTTTTGCCGTTTGCCCATAGTAGTAAGGCGGCAGGATCATCACGGCGTCGTAATCGGCGCGATACGCTTCCTGCGCCATCAACAGCACATCATTCTGGCAGGTGGATGAGACGTTGGCGACCATCTTCAGCGAGCTCATAGCGCGGGCCTCGCGGATCAGTAACAGCTTTTCTTCGAGCGTAAAGGAGGCAAATTCCCCGATGCTACCCATCAGCAAAATCACGTCGATTTTGGCCTCGGTAAGGCGTTTGAGATGCTGGCTCAGACCGTTAAGATCGATCTTGCCGTCATTATCCATTGGCGTAATGGAAGGACACCAGACGCCAGCAAATTGCGATTGACCAGTCACGTTGTTGATTCCTTATTTGAAATGATGTTTCAAAACCAGATTACATTGATAGCATGTGTCCCTAAGTTTCATGTGAACCGTGCTCTCATTTTGAGCGACTGGGGTAAAATAAATGTGGTGTAATGGGGGAAATTTATCGGGAGAGGGAACAGATGCGATATCCGGTCGATGTTTTTACAGGCAAGGTTCGGGACTACATGGGAAGCCGTCCCAGCGCGATTGCTAAGGTCCAGGTTGACGGCGAGCTGATGCTGACCGAACTGGGGCTGACGGGTGATGAACAGGCGGAAACGAAAATTCACGGTGGGCCGGATCGCGCGCTGTGCCACTATCCGCGTGAACACTATCAGCACTGGAGACAAGAGTTTCCGGAGCAGGCAGAGCGCTTTGTCGCGCCCGCGTTTGGCGAGAATCTCTCTACTGAGGGGCTAACGGAAGAGAATGTATTTATTGGCGACATTTTCCAGTGGGGAGATGCGCTGATTCAGGTCACGCAGCCGCGCTCGCCGTGCTTTAAGCTGAATTTCCATTTTGGCATCAGCGATATGGCCAGCCAGATGCAGGACGCAGGCAAGACGGGCTGGTTGTGCAGCGTCATCGCTCCAGGTCAGGTGTCGGCGGACGCGCCGTTGATCCTGGCTTCACGCGTCAGCGACGTCAGCGTGCGGGAGGCGATTGCCATTGCCTGGCATATGCCGTTTGATGACTCACAATATCACCGTTTACTCTCGGCTGCCGGGTTATCGAAAAGCTGGACCAGAACGATGCAAAAGCGTCGTTTAAGCTGCAAGATCGAAGACAATTCCCGCCGTTTGTGGGGAAAATAAAGCCATTCTGGCCATGCAATTAAATCAGGTGGTAACACCTGATTTGCCTCTCTCGTGGTTCTTATCTCTGCATACTAAGGTGGGTTAAAAAACCTGCCTGTCACGCCATGTTTTCAGTCCATTCTTGATACCTGGCCCACAAAAAGAAACTCTGTGTTGAAAAAAAACTTGAGTATTTCCTGCACTCAAATATCTTAGCTTTAAATTGGTTTAAACCAGATGAGCAAGATGAAAAAGAAAAACAATGTTGATGTGCTTAGAGAGCGCTTTGAAAGCTGGTTAAACGAGAATAATTTGCCAGCGGGCTCTAAATTGCCTTCGGAGAGAGAGTTATGTGAGTTGCTGGATGCGAAGCGCATGACCTTACGTCAGGTTCTGATTGAGCTTGAGATCGATGCGCGTATCTTCCGAAAGAACCGCAGTGGTTGGTTTATTTCATCGAAGCGATTTATTTATAATCCCAAATCACTTTCCAGCTTTAATGCTGAAGCCTGTGCTCAGGGGCGCAAGCCTTTTTGGGGTTATTTAACCAAAGAAACGATTGCGACGGTTCCGCACCATGTTGATGATGTTTTTCTCTCCTCCGGTGATCGCTATTTAGTTACCGGTTGGTGTGGTCTTGATTCGCATAAAGTGTTTTACCATGAGTCCTATATTGATGCTGATGTTGCGCCAGGATTCATTAACAAATTGGGCAATCAGTCTTTTGCCAGCGTCTGGGAAGATGCGTTTGGTCATGCTTTAAATATCAAAGAAATGATTTTTAAACCGGTCAATATGCCAGAAGTGGCCTGCAAAGAGTTGGGCGTTGCGCCTAATACCTATGGAATTTTAGTTGAAAAACATCGGGCTACCCGAGATAAAAAAGTGGTTCAGGTTGATTTTGAATACTGGCGACTTGAATCTGTGGAACTTGTTATTCGTGATGAATGAGAAAAATAATGGGAAAATGCAACCAAGAACTTCTCGCTGAACGTGCGAGAAATATACCACTGTACCTACATGCTTATGCCTTTCATCTGAATATGCGCTATGAGAGAGTCCTTCCGGGCGATCTTCTGGATATTGCGCATCAGCAACAATTAAAGGGAGTGAAAATACATGTTGAGGATGGTGAGTCCCAATCACTGCAGAAACTAAACGATCGGCAGTTGCACGATTTTAAAGAAAAGGCAAAAAAATATAACCTCGATGTACATATTGAAACGAGCGCATCGGACAAGGCGACATTGACGGATGCGATCCGTATTGCTGTGGCAACTGGCGCAACTTCAGTACGTTTTTACCCGCGCTATGAAGGACATCTCAACGATGTCATGGCAAAGATTGCCAATGATATTGCGTGGTTGTCTCAGTATGACGATTGCGGACTAAGCTTTACTATCGAACAGCATGAAGATCTGCAAGGCCATGAACTGGTGACGCTGGTTAATAATAGTGGAATGAAGAATCTCTCTATTCTGTTTGATTTTGGCAACATGATTAACGCCAATGAGCAGCCGCTTTCTGCGTTAGAAGTTATGTCCCCTCTAATCACTCAGGTGCATATCAAAGACGCAAAAATTATTAAAGAAGGTAAAGGCTGGGGGCATGAGGCTTGTCGTTCAGGATACGGTGACTTACCAATGGAAGATATGCTTAAGGCATTATTACTTTTAGGTGAGGATAAACCGCAAGTAAATGCTTTTGGTCTGGAAGAGGAAGTTGAATATTATGCTCCGGCATTTCGTTTCGATGATGAAGGTGATAATCCCTGGATCCCATGGCGCGATGCAAGCTATACGCCGCTGCCCGACAGTGACATGATTGATGCGCGACTGGCGCAGGAAAAAGAACATGCTCTTGCTCAAATAAAGTATATCCGTGATTTATGCGATAAGTTTACAAGTAATAAATAAACTTCTTTAAATATTATTAAATGCGAAAAGGGTTATGAAAATAACTCTCTTAATTTATTAACTGCATGATTTAATTTAAATATTTCTCTCAACAAGCAATGAGGGTTTAACTATGTTCATGAATAAATGGGCAAGGCTCTGTTTTTTAATTTTAGGCGGCGGCACAATATTCAAACTTTCAAGTATGAAAGATGTTTTCTATGTGCCAATGCAAAGTGACTGGGGTTTAACCAATACGCAAATTGGTTTAAGTTTTACTGTTTATACGATTGTTCAGACAACCGGGCTTTTTCTGTCGCTCTATATCGCAGACCGTTATTCCAAAAAAATATTATTACCATTTGGTCTGATCGGCGTTGGGCTATGCGGTTTATATTTGGCGACGCTACCGTCATTTACCGGTTATCTTATTTGCTTTGCCGCAATGGCGTTTTTTGCCGATGTGGTTTATTGGCCGGTGTTATTGAAAGCTGTGCGTCTGCTAGGTACGCAAGAAGAACAAGGGCGCATGTTTGGCTTTTTAGAAGCCGGACGCGGCGTGGTGGATGTTATCGTCGCTTCTGGCGCTCTGTTTGTTTTCGTCCAGTTTGGTGAAGGTAAAGCGGGGATGCAGGCTGGACTGCTGTTTTATACGCTAATTACGCTGGCTGCGGGCGTTCTCACTTACTTTATTGTCGATGATGACAAAGTGAAAGGCGGCGAGAAAACCAGTGCCAACATGGAAGTCTTAAAGGGTATCAAACATGTGTTGTCCTGCCCTAACGTCTGGCTGGCTTCTTTAGGGATTTTCTTTGTTTACGCCGCGTACTGTGGCCTGACTTACTTCATCCCATTCTTAAAAGATATCTACATGCTGCCGGTAGCGCTCGTCGGCGCGTACGGCATCATCAACCAGTATGCATTGAAAATGGTGGGAGGGCCGATTGGTGGGCTGCTGGCGGATAAGGTTGCTAAATCACCTACGGTTTACCTGAAGTGGACGTTTCTGATCTCTGCTGCTGCTATGGTTGTTTTTATGCTGTTGCCACATCAAACGATGAATGTGTATATCGGTATGGCGGCGACGCTAGGATTTGGGGCGATTATTTTCTCACAGCGCGCCATTTTCTTTGCACCAATGGATGAGATTGGTACCCCGCGTGAATATGCCGGTTCGGCGATGGCATTTGGCTGTATCATCGGTTATATGCCCGCCATGTTTGCGTATACGTTATACGGCTATTTACTGGATACCAATAGCGGCATCACTGGCTATAACTATGTCTTTAGCGTGATGATTGCATTCAGCTTAATGGGCTTTATCTGTTCGACCATTCTGGTGAAGCGGATTAAAAAGCAAAAGCTAGCGGCTGCGACTGTGGCAGCATAATGTGAGAACTTCCCCGGTACGACGTTACCGGGGAAGCCTGTTAAGCGCGTTTATACAGCGGCAACCAAATTACCAGCCGTAAACCACCCAGCGGGCTGTCTTCGGCTTTCACCCAGCCACGATGCTGTTGGATTGCGGTTTCAACAATCGCCAGACCCAGACCTGTTCCGCCAGACTCGCGATCGCGCGCCTCATCGGTACGATAGAACGGACGGAAAATCTGTTCTCGGTCTTCAGGGCTAACGCCCGGGCCATCGTCGTCGACAGTGATGGTAATCCCATCGATATCCACCGCGAAGCCAACTTCAATCTGCGTGTGTGAATAACGCAGGGCGTTGCGCACAATGTTTTCCAGCGCGCTTTCCAGCGCATTTGGGTTGCCGTACAGCGGCCACGGGCCCGGCGGGAAATTCACCGTGAGTGATTTACCCATCTGCTCGGCTTCAAAGGCGGCGTTATCCAGCACTTCGCCCCACAGCTGATTGGCTTTCACCGTTTCACTGACCAGCGCGTTTTTCTGCTGATTGCGTGACATCACCAGCAGGTCGTTGATCATGCTGTCCAGCCGATGCGCTTCTGTTTCAATACGTTCCAGCTCTTTGCTCTCACCGCTACGACGGCGCAGCAGCGCGGTGCCCAACTGCAGACGCGTCAACGGCGTTCTCAACTCGTGGGAGATGTCCGACAGCAGGCGTTGCTGCGAGGTCATCATTCGCTCCAGCGCCGTCACCATCTGGTTAAAGCTGGCGCCTGCCGCCAGAAACTCCTGCGGACCGGCTTCCAGTTCCGGATGCTGACGCAGGTTGCCCTGGGCCACTTCATCTGCCGCGTTTTTCAACTTACGCGCCGGTTTCGCCAGACTCCAGGCAAGCCAGAGCAGTAGCGGAGAGCTGACTAACATGGTGACAATCAGCAACAACAGCGGTCGGTCGAACAACAGATTGATAAAGTCAGATTGTGAGCTGCTGGCAGGTCGAATGAGATACAGCTGGTAGTTATCTTCGCCGTCTCTGACGGAGAAAGGCCCGACCATCTCAACGCGACCGTATTTTTTCTTTTGCGGATGGTCGGCGTTATCAGCCTGACCAATAAAGTTACGAATGATCTGCATTTCGTTGCGTTCTGCGCCGATCACGCGTCCTTCCGTCGTAACAAGCAATAACCGCTGTCCTGGCGGCGCCCACTTGTCTATCGCCCGAAACAAGCGACGCCACCACATCAAATCGTTGGGTGGATCGTTCGCCAGTTCAGCTTCAACGTGTTGCTCAATCATCAACCCCTGGCGCTGCTCGCTGTCCAGTAGCTCGGTCATCTGGCGTGAATCAAGCTTGGGTAACATCAGTACCAACATCAACACCAGTGCCAGCGTCAACCAGAAGATGGCAAAGATGCGTGCGGTTAAGCTCCCTATCATGAAGCGGAGACCATCAGGTAGCCGCGACCGCGCAGGGTTTTAAACCACGGGTGTCCGTCTTTACGTTCTGGCAGCTTACGACGCAGGTTCGAGATATGCATGTCGATCGCGCGATCAAAAGGCGTCAGGCGTTTGCCCAGCACTTCCTGGCTCAGGTGTTCACGCGAAACCACCTGACCGAGATGCTGTGCCAGCAAATAGAGCAGGGTGAATTCGGTGCCGGTTAATTCCAGGGTTTGCCCGTCAAAGCTGGCTTCCTGGCGACCCGGATTAAGGCTTAACGCATCCACTTCCAGAGTCGGCGAACCGTTGTCGCTGTTCTGCTGCTGTTCGCTCCAGTGTGAGCGACGCAAAATAGCGCGGATGCGCGCGACCAGTTCACGGTCGTTAAACGGTTTGGGTAAATAGTCGTCCGCGCCCAGCTCAAGGCCAAGTACGCGATCCAATTCGCTGCCGCGAGCGGTCAGCATGATTACGGGTGTCTGGTGTGTCTGACGAAGTGCTTTCAGCGTATCAATGCCATTTTTCTTCGGCATCATGACGTCGAGCAAAAGTAAATCGATGCTGTCATCCAGAAGCTCAAGTGCCTGTTCCCCATCATAGGCAACCAGCACATCGAAACCTTCCATTTCGAGCAACTCCTTTAACAGGGAAGTCAGCTCTCGGTCATCATCAACTAACAGGATTTTATTCATTGTTTACGTACCTCCGAGGCAGAAATTACGTCATCAGGCGTCGCTAATCTATGACTTTACGTTGTTTTACACCCCCTGACGCATGTTTGCAGCCCGAATCGTAAACTGTCTCTCGTTGAATCGCGACAGAAAAGATTTTGGGAGCAAGTGATGGGCAAAGTTACCGCTGCCGTCATGGCCTCAACGCTGGCACTGAGTACTTTAAGCCATGCAGCTGAAGTCGTCACAGGCGATCACTGGCACCTGGGTGAAGGCTCCGCGCAACGCAGCGTTCAGAGCCACATGTTCGACGGTATCAGTTTAACCGAACATCAACGTCAACAGATGCGAGATTTAATGCAGCAGGCAAGACACGAACAGCCTCCTGTTAATGTTAGCGAAATGGAGACAATGCATCGCCTTGTCACCGCAGAGAAATTTGATGAACGCGCTGTGCGCGCTCAGGCAGAAAGAATGGCGCAAGAACAGGTTGCCCGCCAGGTTGAAATAGCCAAGGTTCGCAACCAGATGTATCGCCTGTTAACGCCCGAGCAGCAAGCGGTTTTAAATGAGAGACATGAACAACGAATGGAGCAACTGCGCGACGTAGCGCACTGGAAAAAAAGCTCATCGTTGAATTTATTGAGTAGTAGCAACTCACGTTCCCAGTAGTAACCCTGTTTTCCTTGCCATAGACACCATCCCTGTCTTCCCCCACATGATGTGGGGGTTTTTTTTGCCCAAAATTTGTCACTCGGTTATTGCCTGACTGTTTTACTTCATCCGTTATACTAGCGGCATATCATGGCAGGAGTGTTTATGAATCAAACCTATGGGCGGCTGGTTAGCCGGGCGGCTATCGCGGCGACCGTGATGGCATCGCTGTTACTTTTGATCAAGATTTTTGCGTGGTGGTACACCGGATCGGTCAGTATTCTGGCAGCGCTGGTGGATTCTTTGGTGGACATCGCCGCGTCGTTAACCAACCTGTTGGTGGTGCGCTATTCTTTGCAACCGGCCGATGATGAACATACGTTCGGACACGGAAAAGCGGAATCGCTGGCGGCGCTGGCGCAAAGCATGTTTATTTCCGGTTCGGCGCTGTTTTTATTCCTGACCGGGATTCAGCATCTCATCCAACCCACGCCAATGAAAGATCCTGGCGTCGGGGTGGTTGTCACCATCATTGCGTTAGTGTGTACAATCATTCTGGTCTCGTTTCAGCGCTGGGTGGTGAAGCGCACGCAAAGTCAGGCCGTTAGGGCGGATATGCTTCATTATCAGTCTGATGTTATGATGAACGGTGCGATTCTCGTGGCGCTTGGGCTGGCATGGTACGGCTGGCATCGCGCAGATGCCTTGTTTGCGCTCGGGATTGGCATCTATATTTTATATAGTGCATTACGCATGGGTTATGAGGCGGTACAGTCTTTGCTGGATCGCGCTTTACCCGATGAAGAACGTCAGGAAATTATTGATATTGTGACGTCCTGGCCTGGAGTCAGCGGCGCTCACGATCTTCGCACGCGGCAGTCAGGGCCGACCCGCTTTATTCAGATTCATTTGGAAATGGAAGATAATCTGCCGCTCGTTCAGGCGCATTTAGTGGCTGAACAGGTAGAGCAGGCAATTTTACGGCGTTTCCCGGGATCGGATGTCATCATTCATCAGGATCCCTGTTCGGTCGTACCCAAGGAAGGCAAGATGTTTGAGCTTTTATAATTCGTTGTAAAAAAAGTGAACCGGGCCAGCATTTTGTGTATAAATTACCACCATTTGGCCTGACCTGAATCAATTCAGCAGGAAGTGATTGTTATACTATCTGCATATTCGTTGGATCGTTTCGATATGCGGAATCGACTTCCGGCAGCAGATTTCATTTTGCATTCCAAAGTTCAGAGGTAGTCATGATTAAGAAAATCGGTGTGTTGACAAGCGGCGGTGATGCGCCGGGCATGAACGCAGCAATCCGTGGTGTTGTACGTGCAGCGTTGACGGAAGGGCTGGAAGTCATGGGGATCCATGATGGCTACCTGGGTTTGTATGAAGACCGTATGGTTCAACTTGACCGCTACAGCGTGTCCGACATGATCAACCGTGGCGGTACATTCCTCGGTTCTGCCCGCTTCCCGGAATTCCGCGACGAAAACGTGCGTGCCGTGGCTATCGAAAACCTGAAAAAGCGTGGCATTGACGCGCTGGTTGTTATCGGTGGTGACGGTTCATACATGGGGGCAAAACGCCTAACTGAAATGGGCTTCCCATGCATCGGTCTGCCGGGCACTATCGACAACGATATCAAAGGCACCGACTACACCATCGGTTATTTCACCGCTCTGGGTACCGTAGTCGAAGCGATTGACCGTCTGCGTGATACCTCTTCTTCTCACCAGCGTATTTCCATCGTTGAAGTGATGGGCCGCTACTGTGGCGATCTGACTCTGGCTGCTGCCATTGCTGGCGGCTGTGAGTTCGTGGTGGTTCCGGAAGTGGAATTCAGCCGTGACGATCTGGTTGCTGAAATCAAAGCAGGCATCGCGAAAGGTAAAAAACACGCGATTGTGGCGATCACTGAGCACATGTGTGACGTTGACGAACTGGCGCATTACATCGAGAAAGAAACGGGTCGTGAAACGCGCTCAACCGTACTGGGTCACATCCAGCGTGGTGGTTCTCCGGTGCCTTACGACCGTATCCTGGCGTCCCGTATGGGCGCATATGCCATTGAACTGCTGTTGGCCGGTCACGGCGGTCGCTGTGTAGGTATTCAGAACGAGCAACTGGTTCACCACGACATCATCGACGCGATTGAAAACATGAAGCGTCCGTTCAAAGGTGACTGGCTGGACTGCGCGAAAAAACTGTACTGATTGTTTTTTCCGCGCCTGATGGCGCTAAGCGCATCAGGCCTACAGGTTGTAAAGACTTGTAGGCCTGATGAGCCGCTAACCACCATTCGGCACAATTCCCCGCATTTATTCCCCCAAGTTATAGCAAATCTTTTTTTATTCTTTAATGTTTGGATACCTTTCTGGCACGCTTTGCTCATCACAACACCACATAAGAGAGCTGGGCGATGAACAAATGGGGCGTAGGGTTAACATTATTGCTGGCATCGACCAGCGTTCTGGCAAAGGATATTCAGTTACTTAACGTATCGTACGATCCAACGCGTGAACTGTACGAGCAGTACAATAAGGCCTTCAGCGCGCACTGGAAGCAGGAAACGGGCGACAACGTCGTGATCCGCCAGTCGCACGGCGGTTCGGGTAAACAAGCGACCTCCGTCATTAACGGCATTGAAGCCGATGTCGTGACGCTGGCGCTGGCTTACGATGTGGATGCCATTGCTGAACGTGGTCGTATCGATAAAAACTGGATTAAGCGTCTGCCGGATAACTCCGCGCCATACACCTCCACCATCGTTTTCCTGGTCCGCAAAGGCAACCCCAAACAAATTCATGACTGGAACGATTTGATCAAACCAGGCGTGTCGGTCATTACGCCAAACCCGAAAAGCTCAGGCGGCGCACGATGGAACTATCTGGCGGCATGGGGCTACGCCTTGCACCACAACAACAACGATCAGGCCAAGGCACAAGACTTCGTGAAGGCCCTGTATAAGAATGTTGAAGTGCTGGACTCCGGTGCGCGTGGCTCAACCAATACCTTCGTTGAACGCGGTATCGGTGATGTGCTGATCGCCTGGGAAAACGAGGCCCTGCTGGCGACAAACGAGCTGGGCAAAGACAAATTCGAGATAGTGACGCCGAGTGAATCTATCCTCGCGGAACCGACCGTTTCCGTGGTCGACAAAGTAGTGGAAAAGAAAGACACCAAAACGGTGGCGGAAGCCTACCTGAAATATCTCTACTCACCGGAAGGTCAGGAAATTGCAGCGAAAAACTACTATCGTCCGCGTGATGCAGACGTTGCGAAGAAATACGAAAATGCATTTCCGAAGCTGAAACTGTTCACCATCGACGAAGAGTTTGGCGGCTGGACGAAAGCGCAGAAAGAGCACTTCTCAAACGGTGGTACGTTTGACCAGATCAGCAAGCGCTAAATAAGTCTGTGATTTACCGACCCGGTGGCATAACGCGACTGGGTTTTTTATTTGTCATGGTTTTGCGTTACTCTTGCCCTTCAATGAGATACAGGGAACGCGTAATGAAAAAAGCAGGCTATCTTTTACTGGCGGTGATTGTAGTCGCCGCTGCTGCAGGTATCGGGTACTGGAAATTCACCGGTAACCCGGACGCATTACGCCAGATTGTTCTTCAGCAATGCCTGCCGCACCAGTTGCAGCAGCAGGATCCCACGCCGTGCGCCGAAGTGAAGCCGGATGCCGGATATGTGGTGTTCAAGGATCGTAACGGCCCACTGCAATACCTGTTGATGCCGACCTGGCGCATCAACGGAACGGAAAGCCCGCTGCTGCTGAAATCAGGTACGCCGAACTTTTTCTGGCTGGCCTGGCAGGCGCGCAGCTTTATGAGCCAAAAATACGGTCAGGAAATCCCTGACAAAGCGGTATCGCTGACCATTAACTCGCGTAGTGGGCGTACGCAAAATCATCTGCATATTCATATCTCCTGCCTGCGAACCGATGTCAGAAAACAGCTGGATGACAATCTGGCGAAAATCAGCACCCGTTGGCTGCCATTACCGGGTGGGCTGCGCGGTAATGAATATCTGGCGCGTCGCGTCACGGAAAATGAACTGGCGCAACGCAGCCCGTTTATGATGCTGGCGGAAGAGGTGCCGGATGCGCGTGAGCACATGGGCAGCTATGCGCTGGCGATGGTGCGTCAGAGCGATGAGTCCTTTGTCCTGCTGGCGACCCAGCGCAATCTGTTGTCGCTCAATCTCGCCTCCGCTGAGGAAATTCAGGATCATCAATGTGATATTCTGCGTTAACCCCACCTAATCTGGCATTTACTCCGCATGTCTGTCCCCGTATTCTTGTTGAAAAAAACAACAGGAGACAGGCATGTCGCTCTGGCTTACACACCCTCTGTTTATCCCCTCTCTGGTGATTGGCATTACCATCCTGCTCTGGGCGACGTCACTACTGCCGGAGTTTATAACGGCGCTGCTGTTCTTTGCCGTAGCAATGGTCGCCAAAATCGCACCTGCGGATGTGATCTTTGGCGGATTTGCGTCTTCGGCATTCTGGCTGGTCTTTAGTGGTTTTGTGCTGGGTATCGCGATTCGCAAAACGGGGCTGGCGGACAGGGCGGCGAGAGCGCTGTCATCGCGATTGACCGATTCCTGGCCGTTAATGGTGGCGAGCGTGGTGCTGCTCAGTTACGCGCTGGCGTTTGTGATGCCGTCCAATATGGGGCGTATTGCGCTGCTGATGCCGATTGTTGCCGCAATGGCGAAGCGTGCCGGAATTAACGAGGGTACGCGCGCCTGGTATGGTCTGGCGCTGGCCGTCGGGTTTGGGACGTTCCAGCTTTCCGCGACCATTTTACCCGCTAACGTGCCAAATCTGGTAATGAGCGGCGCGGCGGAAGGCTCTTACGGCATCCACCTCAATTATCTTCCCTATTTGCTGCTGCATACGCCGGTTCTGGGCTGGCTTAAAGGCGCGGTGCTCATCATGCTTATCTGCTGGCTGTTCCCTGGCAAGCCCCACGCACCGCGCGATCTCACGCCAGCGGAACCAATGAGCCGGGATGAAAAACGTCTTGCATGGATGCTAGCAGTGGTGCTGCTGCTGTGGGTAAGTGAAAGCTGGCACGGTATAGGGCCTGCGTGGACCGGGCTGGCGGCGGCGGTTATCACGCTGCTACCACGGATTGGTTTTATCAATGGCGACGAGTTTTCCTCCGGGGTAAATATCAGGACCTGCATTTACGTGGCGGGGATTCTGGGGTTGGCAATCACCGTTACCCAGACCGGCATTGGCAGTGCAGTGGGCGAGGCGCTGTTACAGGTGATGCCGCTGGATGCGGAAAAACCATTTACCAGCTTTCTCGCGCTGACCGGCATTACCACCGCACTCAATTTTATTATGACGGCGAACGGCGTTCCGGCGCTGTATACCACTCTGGCGCAAAGTTTTGCCGATGCGACTGGGTTCCCGCTGCTGTCGGTGATTATGATTCAGGTATTGGGGTATTCCACACCGCTACTGCCGTATCAGGCTTCGCCGATTGTGGTGGCGATGGCGCTTGGGAAAGTGCCTGCGAGGGCGGGGATGCTGCTGTGTATCGCGCTGGCGACGGCAACATATCTGCTTCTTCTGCCGCTGGATTATCTGTGGTTTAGCGTGTTGGGTAAGTTGTAAAAAAAGCCCGGTAGCGCTAACGCTTACCGGGCCTACAGTCTTGAAGGACGGGTCAGCGAAGCGCTACCCGCCTCAACAGCATTACGCCTGTTTAGCCGCTTCTGCTGCTTTAACGATGACCGCGAAGGCATCTGCTTTCAGAGAAGCACCGCCAACCAGCGCGCCATCGATGTCCGGCTGAGCGAACAGTTCTGCTGCGTTCGCTGCGTTTACGGAACCGCCGTACTGGATGATAACTTGTTCAGCGATTTTCGCGTCAGCTTTAGCAATGTGGTCACGAATGAATTTGTGAACAGCCTGAGCCTGAGCAGGAGTTGCAGATTTACCGGTACCGATAGCCCATACTGGTTCGTAAGCGATAACGACGCCTTCGAATGCTGCCGCGCCCTGAGTTTTCAGAACGGCGTCGATCTGACGTGCACAGACTTCTTCAGTTTTGCCCGCTTCGTTTTCTGCTTCGGTTTCACCGATGCACAGAACCGGAGTCAGACCTTGTTCTTTCAGCACGGCGAATTTTTTAGCGATCAGCTCGTCAGACTCTTTGTGGTAAGTACGACGTTCAGAGTGACCGATAATGATGTACTGCGCGCCGATATCTTTCAGCATTTCAGCACTTGTTTCACCGGTAAATGCGCCAGACAGGTTCAGGTCAACGTTCTGCGCGCCCAGGATAATGTGGCTACCGGCAGCGGCGTGTTTCGCCAGGTCGATATACATTTCCGGCGGAGCGATTGCTACTGCACAGCCAGCAACGCCAGCCAGTTCTTTACGCAGATTAGCAACCAGTTCGTTTACCATGTGGCGGCTGCCGTTCAGTTTCCAGTTACCCATCACTAAAGGATGTCGCATTTCATTTCTCCACGCTTGTCAGCGAATTAAGGAATATGGCCGCCCGTCAGGGCAGCATGGTCTGTGAAACAGTATAGAGATTCGTCTGCGGAAAGGCTTTGCTTTTTGTCATCAATTCGCCTTCTCAAGACTTTCTGATAGTGCCAGCTTAATCGGTTCAACAGCGAAGGTCAGCCCTTTTTCACCGTTATCTGCCACAACATAGCGAATTGCGCCTTCTGTTTCGGCGTAATAGTGTTTACCTTTGCCGGCAGCGAGCAGTTTTTGCAGCTTTTTCTGGCTCTGCTCTTTCGTCAGTAGCGGCGCGACGGTACGAATGACGGCGGTCATGTATTCCAGCGCTTTCGCTTTGGCCGCCTTTTGTTCTGGTCCCTGAATCGGCAACCAGGTTATCTGCATACTTTTGATTTTTAGCGTACCGCGCTCAAGGGCGGAGGACGCATACAGGTTTTCATTGATTTTACTGGCCGCGCGGGTGAGGTTTGCCCGATCGCGGCTGCTGTCGATGGCGCGGAACTCATTCAGGATAAGCTTCGGATTCTGCGTATTAAAGTTTTCGCGAAACTGGCTAATCGACAGGTCAAAGGTCGGCGCACCCGCCAGTAAATAGGGGGCCGTGGTTGCCGTCGATGGCTCTTCCGCCCGTGCCGCAACGCTCGCGGTGAAGGCTGAAAACAATAATAAAAACAGTGTAAATCCTTGCTTCATCAATCGTACCTTTCGTTATGACTGCTCACGATTAAAACGGTAACTGTCGGGCTTGTCAAAAGGGTAAACTGTTCTGGAAGGTAATAATAAAGGAACTTACATGACCATACAGCAGTGGTTATTCTCATTTAAAGGGCGCATCGGGCGCCGTGATTTCTGGATTTGGATAGGTCTGTGGATCGTCGGAATGCTGGTTCTGTTCTCGCTGGCGAGCAAGCAATTACTCGATATTCAGACTGCGGCATTTTGTCTGGTTTGTCTGCTATGGCCGACGGCGGCAGTGACGGTAAAACGCCTGCACGATCGGGGACGTTCTGGAGCGTGGGCGCTGCTGATGATTTTGGCGTGGATGCTGCTGGCCGGAAATTGGACGATGTTACCCGGCGTCTGGCAATGGGCGGTTGGTCGCTTTGTTCCGACGCTCATTCTGGTCGGCATGCTCATCGATCTGGGCGCGTTCATTGGCACCCAGGACGAAAATAAATATGGTAAGGATACGCAGGACGTAAAGTACAAAGCCGAGCGCCAGTAGTTGTCGACCGGAGAAGCGCAAGCGCCGCCCGGCAACCCTCACCAGTAGTGCTCAGCAGTCATATGGCCCGGTCGACGGCGCAGGTGTTTGGTCATCTGCCGGGTCTCTTTCAGCAGTTGCTGCGTGTCGCGTACCATTTGTGGATTTCCGCACAACATCACATGGCTGGTTTCTTTATCCATTGGCAGCCCTACCGCCTTTTCCAGTTCACCGCTTTCAATCAGCGCCGGTACACGCCCGGTCAGCGAATCTACGGCTGTCTCACGGCTAACAACCGTCTGGATGCGTAATTTACCTTCGTAGCGCTTTTCCAGCGCCTGCATCAATGGCAGGTAGCTCAAATCGGCGGCATAGCGTGCGGCGTGGACCAGCACCAGATTTTTAAAGCGACCCAGATCTTTGCCTAGTTGCAGAATCGACAAATACGGGCCGATAGCCGTGCCGGTTGCCAGCATCCATAGCGTTTCGCAATCAGGGACTTCATCCAGCACGAAGAATCCAGCGGCCTCACTCACCACCTGAACTTCATCGCCAGGCTTTAGCGCCGCCAGTTGAGGGCTGAGTTTGCCGTCGGGAACTGTCACCAGATAAAATTCTAAGTCGGGGTTATCGGGCGCATTCACGTAGGAATAGGCGCGCTGGACGCGCTCACCGTCGATCTCAAGGCCAAGCTTGGTGAACTGACCTGCAGTGAAAGGAAGAACCGGAGCTCGCACGGTCAAACTAAACAGGGCATCGGTCCAGTTCTGCACCTTTGTGACTTTGCCTGTTACCCAATCTGCCATGGTTTTCTCCTGTCTGCTTTGATTGCCTTATCTTCGTTCGTTGGACGAAAGATTTCCAGCCCGGATGGGCTGGAAGGCTCTATTGATCAAATCAATTACAGGATGTGCGCCTGCACATCGGGATCTTTGCGATCGAGGTAGTGAATCGACTGAATGCGGCGGATCGTGCGTGATTTGCCGCGGATCAACAGCGTTTCGGTGGTTGCGATGTTGCCTTTACGGCTAATCCCTTCCAGCAGATCGCCTTTGGTGATGCCGGTAGCGGAGAAAATGACGTTGTCGCTGCGCGCCATTTCATCCAGACGCAGCGCTTTGCCCGCTTCAATGCCCATCGCGGTGCAGCGGGCCAGTTCCTGTTCGCCAATACGACGGTTCTCTTCGCTATCGCCTTTGACGTCATGGCGCGCCAGCAGGCGGCCCTGCATGTCGCCGTCCAGCGCGCGGATGACGGCCGCGGAAACCACGCCTTCCGGAGCGCCGCCAATACCGTACAGCACGTCAACTTCGCTGTCAGGCATACAGGTCAGAATCGAGGCCGCAACGTCGCCGTCAGGAATGGCGAAGACGCGCACGCCCAGTTTCGCCATCTCTGCAATAACCTCGTCATGGCGTGGTTTTGCCAGGATGGTGACGGTCAGGTCACTCAGTGGTTTGTTCAGCGCGGCTGCAATGTTTCGCAGGTTGGTTTCCAGCGACAGGTTCAGGTCGATGGACCCTTTTGCGCCAGGGCCGACAATCAGCTTTTCCATGTACATGTCTGGCGCGTTCAGGAAACAGCCTTTATCGCCTACAGCCAGCACCGCCAGTGCATTCGCCTGGCCCATTGCCGTCATACGCGTGCCTTCGATAGGATCGACGGCGATGTCGACCGCATCACCGTGGCCGGTTCCGACTTTCTCGCCGATAAACAGCATCGGCGCTTCATCAATCTCACCCTCGCCAATCACGATGGTGCCGTCGATGTTGACCTGGTTGAGCATAATACGCATGGCGTTCACCGCCGCGCCATCAGCGGTATTTTTATCGCCGCGGCCCAGCCATTTATAGCCAGCCAGCGCGGCCGCTTCGGTCACGCGTGAAAATTCAATGGCAAGTTCTCGTCTCATTGCAAACTCGTAGCTGAAAGGAATGGCGCGAAGTGTAGCACAGGGGAGGGGACTAGATTATTGATGTGTGTGCGGGGTTGCCCCCGCACGAAGATATTGCCGGACAAGGTAACGTCGCCATCCGGCAATGACGAATTACTCGTCGTGATCTTCCCACGCCATGGCGCGTTTGACCGCTTTTTTCCAGCCGCTGTAACGGAAATTACGCTCGGTGGTTTCGATGCCCGGGCGGAATTCACGCTCGATGACCGCTTTCTCCTGCAGTTCATCCAGATTCTGCCAGAAACCTACTGCCAGACCGGCAAGGTACGCAGCACCCAATGCGGTGACTTCGCGGACTTCCGGGCGCTCAACGCGCGTGCCGAGAATATCGGACTGGAACTGCATCAGGAAGTTGTTGGCGACCGCACCGCCATCAACGCGCAGGGCGTGCAGGCGAATACCGGAGTCAGCCTGCATCGCTTCCAGTACGTCACGGGTCTGGTAAGCGATAGACTCAAGCGTTGCGCGGATGATGTGGTTGGAGTTTACGCCACGGGTCAGGCCGAAGATGGCTCCGCGTGCATACGGGTCCCAGTACGGTGCGCCAAGGCCTGTGAATGCCGGAACGACGTACACGCCGTTGGTATCTTTCACTTTGGTGGCGAAATATTCAGAGTCGAATGCATCGCTGATGAGTTTCATTTCATCGCGCAGCCACTGGATGGATGCGCCAGCCATAAATACCGCACCTTCCAGCGCGTAGTTCACTTCCCCGGTCGGTCCGCAGGCGATGGTGGTCAGTAGTCCATTTTCGGACTTAACGGCTTTCTCGCCAGTGTTCATCAGCATGAAGCAGCCGGTACCGTAGGTGTTTTTCGCCATCCCTTCCTTCACGCACAGTTGGCCAAACAGAGCGGCCTGCTGGTCACCGGCAATACCGGAGATAGGAATACGAATGCCGCCTTTACCACCGATGTTGGTCTGGCCGTACACTTCAGAAGAACGACGCACTTCTGGCAGCATTGCACGCGGAATATCCAGCGCATCCAGCATCGTGTCATCCCAGTCCAGGGAGTGGATGTTGAACAGCATGGTACGAGAGGCGTTGGTGTAATCCGTTACGTGTACACGTCCCTGCGTCATTTTCCAGATAAGCCAGGTGTCTACCGTACCGAACAGCAGTTCGCCGCGACGAGCGCGCTCACGTGAGCCTTCCACGTGGTCGAGGATCCACTTCACTTTAGTGCCGGAAAAGTACGGGTCAATTACCAGACCCGTGTTATTACGGATGTACTCTTCCATTCCGTCGCGCTTGAGCTTTTCGCAGATATCCGCGGTACGACGACACTGCCACACAATTGCGTTATAGATAGGTTTACCGGTCTCACGCTCCCAGACGATGGTGGTTTCACGCTGGTTGGTAATACCGATCGCTGCAATTTCATCGGAACTGATATCGGCTTTCGCCAGAACTTCTACCAGCGTGGAGCTTTGGGTCGCCCAAATTTCCATTGGGTCATGTTCTACCCAACCTGCTTTCGGGTAGATTTGCTCGAATTCGCGCTGTGAAACGCTAACGATATTCGCATCGTGGTCCATTACGACCGCGCGGGAGCTGGTGGTGCCCTGGTCGAGCGCAACGATATATTTTTTTTCAGTCATGATTATTTGTCCCGTAGTCACATTACTGCGAAGCTTTTTGTTGAGTGTTGGTCGCAACGTCTTTCTCTTCAATCGCGCAGACATCGCACGGTAAATGGCGACCAATCAGTTTGCGATATGCCCATGCGCCTAAAATCGCGCCGGTAATCGGGCCAAACACCGGGACCAGGAAGTAAGGGATATCACGACCACCCGTGAAGGCAATCTCACCCCATCCGGCCATCCAGGCGAAGAGTTTCGGTCCGAAGTCACGTGCTGGGTTCATCGCAAAACCTGTTAGCGGACCCATGGAAGCACCAATAACGGCAATCAACAAGCCGATCAGCAGTGGTGCCAGCGGACCACGAGGTACACCGTTACCATCGTCGGTCAGAGCCAGAATCAGCCCCATTAGAATAGCGGTAATGACCATTTCAACCGCGAAGGCCTGCACAAAATTGATATGCGGGTTCGGATAGGTCGAGAAAGTACCTGCCAGACCCAGGCTCTCGGTACTGCCGCGCACGATATGGTTAGTTTGTTCGAAATCGATGAAAAGATTGTAATAAAGCCCGTAAACCAGTGCCGCTGCGCAAAAGGCGCCGGCAATTTGCGAAATAATAAAAGGAGCAACTTTGCGTTTATCAAAGCAGGCGAATAGCCAGAGTGCGATGGTTACCGCTGGATTCAGGTGTGCACCAGAAACGCCTGCGGTCAGATAAATAGCCATCGCTACCCCCAGACCCCAGATGATACTGATTTCCCACTGACCAAAAGTAGCCCCAGCAACTTTGAGTGCAGCGACACATCCCACACCGAAGAAAATCAACAACCCGGTACCGAGGAATTCAGCAATGCACTGGCCTTTTAAGGTTGATGTTTGACTCATAATCGGATCCTGAAGAGAGTTTAATGTTTATTGTATGCGAGAAGGTCACTGACATCCCCGGAGCCGGTAGGCACACTGTTAATTTATCGTTAACGCGCAAAAACGAGAAATATCGAAATTAAAATGTGTGTACTCCATCAACAAAATGAGCGTTATCGCGCCATTTCGCGGTATTTGTTATACAAAAATAGTGTGAGCTGAATCATTTCAATGATCAATTCGTTAACACTTAAGAGTTATGATAGTAATGTCACCAGGAGAAAGACGAAAAGTGTTGCAAACCGCAATCTGCGCGGGATGCCGCTGGACAGGGATGACGCGGCTTCATACAATCGGTGTTAAGTAGAGTGCGCTCGTTTTTATTAAGGCGTCGCCGGTTATCGGGACGAGGATTTTTATCCATCAACGCCTTGCAATTCAGGAGAGGTATGACGATGTCATTAGAAGTGTTTGAGAAACTGGAAGCAAAAGTACAGCAGGCGATTGATACCATCACGCTGTTACAGATGGAAATCGAAGAGCTGAAAGAAAAGAACAACTCACTGTCGCAGGAAGTTCAGTCTGCACAGCAGCAGCGTGAAGAGCTGGAGCGTGAGAACAACAACCTGAAAGAACAGCAGAACGGCTGGCAGGATCGTCTGCATGCCCTGTTGGGGCGTATGGAAGAAGTCTAATCCTCGTCATATTTCACGTTATGGCGGCGTTGGCTGCGTACATTCACCCCAGTCACATAGTGGCCTATGCTCCTGGGGATTCACTTACTTGCCGCCTTGCCCTGACGCGAAATCTATAGAGGATGTAGACTGCGAGTGCCTGTAGGCCGGATAAGGCGTAAGCCGCCAACTGGCAATCAGTGACAACGCATAAAAAAGGCACCTTGCGGTGCCTTTTTCACTTACTCGATATCGAGCGGGTCTTCGGAGAGGATTATCCCGGTGTTGTCGGCGTACAGGTGGTCGCCGGAGAAGAATGTCACGCCGCCAAAGTTGACGCGCACATCGCTTTCCCCAATACCCTCTCCTGACGCACCTACCGGAATTGCGGCAATCGCCTGAATGCCGATATCCAGTTCTTCCAGATCGTCTACCTGGCGGACTGAGCCGTAGATGACCAGACCTTCCCATTCATTCTGTACGGCCAGTCGCGCCAGTTCGGCATCGACCAGCGCACGACGGACAGAACCGCCGCCATCGACCAGCAGAATGCGACCACGGCCATTTTGTTCGAGCAGATCGTACAGCAACCCGTTGTCCTCGAAACATTTTACCGTGATGATTTGTCCGCCAAACGACGACCGTCCTCCAAAGTTAGAGAACAGCGGTTCCACGACGTTGACATCTTCCTGATAGATGTCACAAAGCTCGGATGTATCGTATTTCATAGGCTTAACGTTCAGTTGCTGCGAGAATTTTTAGTATATCGCGCTATGTGTACTGTTGGCAAAATCATCAATTGTTAATTGATATTTGTCAGTTAAAGAGACAACTGACTTAAGAAAATTCCAACGACAAACAGCAAGTTAGTTAATAGCGCCGCTTTTACGGTGCGTTCCAGCATCGGACGCATTGCCGCAGGATCCATTTCGCGCATCACGTAACGCGCCTGTTTGAAAAGCAGCGGAGCGGCAAGGATAAACAGCCATCCCCACAGACTTTGTAGCGAAAACAAGTTAAACAGCGCCAGGCAGACCAGCGTACCCATCAGCAGGCAGGCATGGTAGCGGCGGGCATTGACGGCACCTAAACGTACTACCAGTGTGTTCTTGCCGTTCTCTCTGTCGCTGTTGATATCGCGCAGGTTGTTGACGTTGAGCACGGCAGTTGCCAGCAGGCCACAGGCGGTGGCAGGCAGAATCAGCGCCGGAATCAGCGTATGCGCCTGCAGATACCAGCTTCCCATCACGCTAAGCCAGCCAAAGAATACCAGCACGGAAATATCGCCCAGACCGATATATCCGTAAGGGCGATTACCCACGGTGTAGGTGATCGCCGCGATAATCGACAGGCCCCCAAGTACCAGGAAACCGACAAAATCCGCCAGCGTGTGGCAGGCCACAGCAACCAGGGCCAGACCTGACAGACAAATCAACACCACGGTGACGATCAGCGCACGCTTCATCTGCTGTTGGGTGATAACCCCTTTTTGCATACCACGCAGCGGTCCAATGCGATCGGGCTTGTCGCTGCCTTTGACGGCATCGCCATAGTCGTTAGCGAGGTTGGACAGAATTTGCAGCAGTCCTGCCGTAATCAATGCCAACAGAGCAACCAGCGGATCGAAGTATCCTTGCCACCATGCTAATGCCGTACCGACGATGATCGCCGCGAAGGCGAGCGGTAAGGTCTTAGGTCGTAAACTTTCCAGCCAGGCTTGTGAGCGGCTAATTTTTTGTTGTTCAGTCATATTTAGCGCCAATAAAAATGGGGCTTTATCAGCCCCATCAACAGTGATGAAAATGCATTGAACGCGATTATAGGATAAAACGGCTCAGATCTTCATCTGCGACCAGCGCATCCAGATGTTTGCTCACATATTCGGCATCAATTGTGATGCTTTGGCCGTTTAAATCGCTCGCATCATAGGAAATATCTTCCATCAGACGCTCGAGAACGGTATGCAGACGACGTGCACCGATGTTTTCGGTGGTTTCATTGACCTGCCAGGCGGCTTCGGCAATGCGTTTAATGCCCGATTCGGTGAAGTTGATGTCCACACCTTCGGTCGCCATCAGCGCTTTGTACTGGACGGTGATGGAGGCATTCGGTTCGGTAAGGATACGCTCAAAATCGCTGGTGGTCAGCGCCTGCAGCTCGACACGAATCGGCAGACGACCCTGCAGTTCCGGGATCAGGTCAGACGGTTTCGCTACCTGGAATGCGCCAGAGGCGATAAACAGAATGTGGTCTGTTTTCACCATACCGTGTTTAGTGGAGACCGTGCAGCCTTCAACCAGCGGCAGCAGGTCGCGCTGTACGCCTTCACGGGACACGTCCGGGCCGGAGGATTCGCCGCGCTTACAGATTTTGTCGATTTCGTCGATAAACACGATTCCGTGTTGCTCAACGGCGTCGATAGCTTCCTGTTTCAGCTCTTCCGGATTCACCAGTTTGGCCGCTTCTTCTTCAATCAGCAGCTTCATCGCGTCTTTGATTTTCAGCTTACGCGGTTTTTGCTTCTGACCGCCCAGGTTCTGGAACATGGACTGTAGCTGGCTGGTCATCTCTTCCATTCCCGGAGGCGCCATGATTTCAACGCCCATCGGTGCGGCCGCGAGATCGATTTCGATCTCTTTATCATCCAACTGGCCTTCACGCAGTTTTTTACGGAACGCCTGACGCGCTGCAGAAGGTTCCTGCGGCTGCTCTGACTGTCCCCAGTTATTTTTAGCTGGTGGGATCAGCACGTCGAGAATGCGCTCTTCCGCCATCTCTTCGGCACGGAAGCGGTTTTTCTCGATGGCCTGAACGCGGACCATTTTGATGGCAGCATCGGTCAGATCGCGGATGATAGAGTCAACTTCTTTACCAACATAGCCGACTTCGGTGAATTTCGTTGCTTCAACTTTGATGAACGGCGCGTTGGCCAGTTTTGCCAGACGACGGGCGATTTCGGTTTTACCGACGCCGGTTGGGCCAATCATCAGAATGTTTTTCGGCGTAACTTCATGGCGCAGCTCTTCGTTGAGCTGCATGCGGCGCCAGCGGTTACGCAGGGCAATCGCCACGGAACGTTTAGCGTTATCCTGGCCGATGATGTGTTTGTTCAGTTCGCTGACAATTTCGCGTGGGGTCATTTCAGACATGGGGGATCCTTACGCTTTGGAGTTCAATTCTTCGATGGTATGGAAGTGGTTGGTATAAATGCAGATATCCCCTGCAATATCCAACGCTTTCTCAGCAATCTCGCGTGCGCCAAGCTCGGTGTTTTCCAGCAGAGCGCGTGCAGCAGCCTGGGCGTAGGGACCGCCGGAGCCGATGGCAATCAGATCGTTTTCTGGCTGGATGACGTCGCCGTTACCGGTGATGATGAGTGATGCAGTTTCATCCGCAACGGCCAGCAGCGCTTCGAGTTTGCGCAGCATACGGTCGGTACGCCAGTCTTTTGCCAGCTCAACGGCAGCTTTCACCAGGTGACCCTGGTGCATTTCCAGCTTGCGTTCAAACAGTTCAAACAGCGTGAATGCATCCGCAGTACCGCCCGCAAAGCCCGCGATGACTTTGTCGTTGTACAGACGGCGGACTTTCTTCACGTTGCCTTTCATTACGGTGTTACCCAGTGTGGCCTGACCATCACCGGCGATTACCACATGGCCGTTACGGCGTACGCTTACTATTGTTGTCACGAGCAGACCCCTTGGTTACAAATGCAAAACACAGGCCCCGCGCAGTATGCGGGGCGTAATGCAAGTATAGATGGGGGGGATTTTGGGGGTTTCAACCCCCAGTGGCGAGTCGAATGCAGTTTGTGTGACCAGCAACTTTCAGGCGGCTGATGGTGTTGTCGGCATTCTCTTTGCCTTTGACCGGACCAATGACCACGCGATTCCAGCCGTTATTGGTGGTAATACGTGAGTTGAAGCCTTCAAAAGCCAACTGCGCGCGCACGGTTTCTGCCTGCTCAGCGCCTTTAAATGAGCCGCACTGTACCATCCAGCGGCGTTCATCTTTTTTCTCCGCCGTCTGTTTTGGTGGCTGTGTTTCATTTGTTATCGGCACGGCCGGCTGCGTTTTCGGTTGAGCGGCGGTGGTATGCGCAGGTGTTTGCAGTAGATCCTGATACGGCTGTTGAGCCGCCGGTTTTGGCTGCGCCTTCGGCTGCTGTACCGGTGCGGCTTGCGCAGTACGCGTTTGCTGCTGCTGGTACGGCTGTTCTGTTACCCGTTGGCGCGGCTGTTGAGCCTGCTGTTGGGTGTTATTCCACTGCTGCTGTTGCACCTGACGTTGACGCTGCAGCGTTTGCTGGCGTTGTTCAGCAGTTTGTTCGTTCCACGGTACTTCGTTGAGCTGCGTTGGCTGTTGGCGCATATCGGCCTGCATTTGCGCCAACAACTGGCGCTGCTCATTGGTAAGCTGATCGGCGTTCAGTACCTCGCCGCCTGCAGACGGTTCGGTAGGCGCACGTACGCCAGGCTGACGGCTTTCCAGCTCTTTGATGTATCGCCAGCGCTCTTCCGGTTTTGGCGGGATGCCATTACCGGTGACTTTCTGGTTTTGCAGCGTTTCGGACTCTTCTTTCTTGTGATGCGTAATGAAGTACAGACCACCGATAAAGGTCACGAGTACGGCTGCAGCAATAGCAACCATAGCGGGCGATACCGCAGGCGTATTGCGTTGTTTTTTCCGTGATGTGCTCTTCTTGCGCCGCGAAGGTGCCGGTTGGCCGCGACGTACATAATCTCGTTGTGCCACTATCGTTTCGCTGTATTTATTCGTTCGTCAGCCCGCCATGTTACTTAAGCGGCGGGCCTTTGACCAGACAGGGGAGTCCGAAAGCACTTTACTTTACGTCAGTGCCCGGGTAGTGCCCCGAATAATAAGCTCGCAGTCCAGTAAACGTGAGCCACTGCTGACGTTCTGACCTTGTAGTTGATCGAGCAGTAACAGCATAGCTTCACGTCCGATATCGAAACGCGGCTGTGCGACGGTTGTCAGGGGTGGATCACAAAATTCCGTGAGCGAAATATTATCAAAGCCAATGATGGATAAATCGTCAGGTACCTTCAGACCCTGACGTTTGGCGTAAGAGAGTGCCCCCAGCGCCATGACATCGCTGTGGCAAAAGACCGCAGTAGGTGGCTGTGGAAGCTCAAGGAGCTGCTTAAGCGCATTGGCTCCCGCTTCATAGGTAAAGTCACCACGCGCGATGAAATGCGGATCGACCGTAATTCCACTGCGACGCAATGCCTGAACGTAACCTTGCAGACGGTAATGGCACAGCGGCATATCCTCTGGTCCGGCGATACAGCCAATGCGTTTATGCCCCAGTTCCAGCAGATAGTTCATCGCGTTGAAGGCGGCGGTGAGATTATCAATGTGCACGGTGGGGAGTTCCAGCTCTGGCGCGAACTCGTTGGACATGACCATCGGCGGCAAGTTGCGCTGCTCTTCCACGCTGGCATCAAACGGCAGGCGCGAGCTGAGCAGCACCATGCCATCGATCTGCTTGGTGATAATGAGGTTGAGGAAGGTCTTTTCCTGCTGATTCTGGTGGGCGCAGTCGCCGATAAGCACCAGATATCCCTGCTCAGCGGCGGTCACTTCTATGCCGCGAATCACTTCGCTAAAAAACGGATCGCAGATATCCGGGACAATCACCAGAATGGTACGTGATTCATTACGCTTAACGTTGCGTCCCATTGATTGGGGTAAATATCCCACTTCCAGCGCAGCCTGTTCAACCTTGTTACGGGTTGACTGCGAGACTTTGTCCGGGTTCATTAACGCGCGGGATACGGTTGCCGTTGAGACTTTCGCCTTCAGAGCAACATCTTTCATCGTAGCGGCGGCAACCTGCTTATTCGGTTTCACTCTTTCTCCTCGCCAGAGAGCTGCTGGCACAGACTCGTCCTTGAATAGCCTTCATCTGAAACATTTTTATCAGATAGTTAATGGAAGCGGTTACAGAATTTTCATAAAAAGTGTGATGGATCTTTAATTTTACGATCCGCCTCGCATCGTGAGGGATTATCCCTCGATGGGATCGACATCCAGCACCCATTTAACCTTACGTGCATCGGGTAACGTATTGATCAGCGCCAGTGTGCCGCTGACGATATGCTGCAGGCGAATTCGCGACGGATGTTGCAACAAAATTTGCCAGCGATAGCGACCGCCGCGCTTGGGGGCCAGGGCGGGAACCGGGCCGAGCACCCACAGTTTGTCATCGGCAAGCGGACTGGCCTGGATCAGATTTCGCAACTGTTGTAAGAACATAGGCGCATGCTGGTTGTTATGATCTTCTGCCCGCACAATCACATGGCTGGTCCACGGTGGAAGCTGGAGCGTTTGTCGCTCGGCCAGCGCCTGCTCGGCAAACGCGTCATAACCTTTGTACAGCAAAGTTTGCAGCAGCGGATGTTCAGGATGGTGCGTTTGTAGCACCACTTCGCCCTGTTTCCCGGCGCGTCCTGCTCGCCCGGAGACCTGCGTGTAAAGCTGGGCGAAGCGTTCTGCCGACCGGAAATCTGCAGAGAACAGCGCGCCGTCAACGTCCAGAAGCGCCACCAGGGTGACGTCCGGGAAGTGGTGGCCCTTGGCCAGCATTTGCGTGCCGATCAGAATTCGTGCGCCGCCGCGATGTACTTCCGCCAGATGCTGCTCCAGCGACCCTTTACGGCTGGTGGTGTCGCGATCGATGCGTGAGATTGGCACACCGGGGAAAAAAGGGGCCAGAGCCTGCTCAAGCTGTTCGGTGCCGAGTCCAACCGGAACCATATGCGTTGAGCCGCAGGAAGGGCACTGACGTGGTATTGGGCGCTGGCTGTCGCAGTGGTGGCAGCGTAAATGGTGCTGTGCCTGATGCAGCGTGTAGTAGTGATCGCAGCGCGGACATTCGGCAATCCAGCCGCAGTCATGGCACAGCAGCGCAGGAGCAAAGCCCCGGCGGTTCAAAAACAGAATCACCTGGTTATCCGCCTGCAGGTGCTGACGCATACGGGTGATAAGCGCAGGGGCAAGTCCGGCCTGCACCTGCTGACCTTTGAGATCCAGCACGTGCTGAGTGGCGGGGCGCGCATTTCCGGCACGACGCGTCAGGCGCAGCATGCGATATTTTTTCTGTCGCACGTTGCACAGCGTTTCCAGAGCCGGAGTGGCTGAGCCGAGAATAATCGGGATCTGCTCGCTGTGGGCGCGATAAACCGCGAGATCGCGCGCATGATAGCGCCAGCCTTCCTGCTGTTTATAAGAGCTGTCGTGCTCTTCGTCGATGACAATCACGCCGAGATTTTTAAACGGTGTAAACAGCGATGAGCGTGTGCCGATAACAATCGCCGCTTCGCCATTTTTTGCTTTCAGCCAGGCCGAAAGACGTTCGCTGTCGTTCAAACCGGAGTGCAGGACTTCGACTGGCGCATTGAAGCGTTCGCGAAAACGGGCAATAGTTTGCGGCGTCAGGCCAATCTCCGGCACCATCACCAGCGCCTGCTTGCCCTGGGCCAGGACATTTTCCAGTACGCTTAGATAGACCTCTGTTTTGCCTGAGCCCGTCACGCCCGCTAATAGCCAGGCGCTAAAACTGTCCGCGGCGCTGTGAATCGCCCCGACGGCGGTGGCTTGCTCGGTGTTCAGTCGAAGACGCTCACCGGAAACCGCGTAATGGGTACGCCAGTCGCTAAAACCAGGCGTTTCGCTCGCCAGATCGCACAGCCCTTTTTTCCGCAGCGCCTGTAATGCGGCGTCATTAAATTCGAGCTCAGCCACCTGGTCGCGCCAGATTTTTCCCTGGCGTAGCGCAGCCAGCGCCTGCTGTTGCTTGGGAGAGCGCTTAAGGCTGTTGAGATCAATAACCTGACCTTCTTCAGTGGCAAACCAGTACCATATGGGCGCGTTTGTCGCCGGGCGTCCCTGGCGCAGCAGAATCGGCATGGCGTGAAACAGTACGTCGCCGATAGGATGGTGATAATAGTCAGCCGCCCACAGCAGCAGACGCCAGACGGAGGTCGAATAAACCGGCTCGCTGTCCAGCACTTCGAGAACGGCTTTCAATTCGCTCAGCGGCAGTTCGCTGTGCTCGCTGACGGATAAAACGATGCCCACGCGCTCCTGTTGCTTGCCAAAGGGCACGCGTACACGACACCCGGCTTTGGCGCTCATGCCTTCCGGCAGCAGGTAGTCAAAGGTGCGAGGTAGCGGAACGGGTAAGGCAACGTGCGCAACGGGCATTGAATCATCCTGACTTGAAATCTGGCGGGTTAGTATACACATTAGTGAAGGGTAGAATGCGGATCAGTTTGCATGAGCAGGTTAATTTCTGTATGATTCGCCGCCTTTGATGCAAATTGATTGCGTCAAACAATGACCATTACCCGAGAGTTTCAGGCTGTTGATGCAGCGTGAAAGGTGACGGGGAATAATTAACATCGCGTGGTGTCTGGCGTTAGGGCTGGAAGAGCGACGCGGCCTTAAACCGAGGTTTTCCCATGAAAAAAGATATTCACCCGAAATACGAAGAAATTACTGCAAACTGCTCTTGCGGTAACGTCATGAAAATCCGCTCTACCGTCGGTCACGATCTGAACCTGGACGTGTGCGGTCAGTGCCACCCGTTCTATACTGGCAAGCAGCGTGATGTTGCTACCGGTGGCCGTGTTGATCGCTTCAACAAGCGTTTCAGCATCCCAGGCAGCAAGTAAGTTTCAGCTGTCAGAAAAAAGCGCCTTATGGCGCTTTTTTTGTATCTGTGCCTGCAGACTGAAATTCGTATTGATGTATTGAATGATGTCTTTTATTTAATAAATAAAACAGTGTTTTTATTTTTACGATAAAATGTTTCAACTGGTGATCTGCGTCCTTTTTATCTTCTTGTTTTTGCCACTTATGCCAATCTTTGGCAAAATACCAAAGGTTTCTTCCTTCTTTCTAAAATACACTTTCGTGGAAATATAAAATTATTCTTATTCCTTCATCGTTTCCTCATTTATGGACGGAGCGAGATGGGCAATTTCCTAGGGAAGGTGCGAACAAGTTCCTGATATGAGATCATCATATTCATCCGGAGCGCATCCCAGAGGGACATCATGAGCCATCAACTCACCTTCGCCGATAGTGAATTCAGCACTAAGCGCCGTCAGACCCGAAAAGAGATTTTCCTCTCCCGCATGGAGCAGATTCTGCCATGGCAGAATATGACCGCTGTCATCGAGCCGTTTTATCCCAAGGCGGGCAATGGCCGACGGCCCTATCCGCTGGAGACCATGCTGCGTATTCACTGCATGCAGCATTGGTACAACCTGAGCGACGGTGCCATGGAAGATGCCCTGTACGAAATCGCCTCCATGCGCCTGTTTGCCCGATTATCCCTGGATAGCGCCCTGCCGGATCGCACCACCATCATGAATTTCCGCCACCTGCTCGAGCAGCATCAACTGGCACGTCAATTGTTCAAGACCATCAATCGCTGGCTGGCCGAAGCAGGCGTCATGATGACCCAAGGCACTTTGGTGGATGCCACCATCATTGAGGCCCCCAGCTCTACCAAGAACAAAGAGCAGCAACGCGATCCGGAGATGCATCAGACCAAGAAAGGCAATCAGTGGCACTTTGGCATGAAGGCCCACATTGGTGTCGATGCCAAGAGTGGCCTGACCCACAGCCTAGTCACCACCGCGGCCAACGAGCATGACCTCAATCAGCTGGGTAATCTGCTTCATGGAGAGGAGCAATTTGTCTCAGCCGATGCCGGCTACCAAGGAGCGCCACAGCGCGAGGAGCTGGCCGAGGTGGATGTGGACTGGCTGATCGCCGAGCGTCCCGGCAAGGTAAAAACCTTGAAGCAGCATCCGCGCAAGAACAAAACGGCCATCAACATCGAATACATGAAAGCCAGCATCCGTGCCAGGGTGGAGCACCCGTTTCGCATCATCAAGCGGCAGTTCGGCTTCGTGAAAGCCAGATACAAAGGGCTGCTGAAAAACGATAACCAACTGGCGATGTTATTCACCCTGGCCAACCTGTTTCGGGTGGACCAAATGATACGTCAGTGGGAGAGATCTCAGTAAAAACCGGAAATAACGCCAGAAATGGTGGAAAAAATAGCCTAAATAGGCTGATTCGATGTGTTTGCGGGAAAAAAATCGGCCCAGATCCGCGAAATTTTAATCAGCGAGTCAGCTTGGGAAGAAATGACCTGCTTATTCGCACCTTCC
>NZ_JAOWCH010000043.1:0-114829 GCF_030337065.1 Citrobacter sp. Cb004
TATAGTCATTCGCACCCTGAGAATTACACTTTGAAGTGATTCAGGGTATGCGCTTACTGGTTACGAATATTGAGCGAGAATCATGCGATGATCGCCGCTTTTCTTTCGAGCCAGTAGGTGCTCCACGTTCGCTAACGAATACTCAGGGCATGCAGATAACTGCTGGCTATATTTCTTTCGAAGAGCGTGGAATGCATACCAATCCCCGATAAAAAGGAGTTGGTGATGACTGAGACTAATCAATTTGCTGCGCACGTTGGTCTGGACTGGGCAGATAAAAAGCACGATGTCTGTGTTCAGTTTAAAAACGGTGAACGCACATTCCATGTGATTGAACATACGCCGGAAGCGCTTGATGTCTGGCTTACCGAGTTACACCAGAAGGTAAAAGGCAGGATCGCTATCGCCGTTGAGCTGAAGAAAGGTCCCGTGGTGTATGCTCTTCAGAAATATCCATTTATCACCGTTTTCCCCGTCCACGCTTTGTCTCTGGCTCGTTACCGGCAAGCCTTCTCGCCCAGCGGTGCTAAAGATGACCCGCAGGATGCCGAGCTGGCATTAGAGTTAATGCTGCGTTATCCCCAAAAGATAAAAGCCATTGAACCCGACAATGCCGATATCCGGTTACTCCAGCAACTGGTTGAGCAGCGTCGTCAGTTGGTTGAAGATAAGCGCCGTTTTGTGAACCGGCTAATCAACACACTCAAACAGTATTATCCTCAGCCCCTGGAGTGGTTCTCACATCGGGGTAGCTTGCTATTGTGTGAACTGATTATGCGATGGCCCAGTCTGCAACAACTAAAACGAGCCAGGCGAGACACGATCCGCAACTTTCTCAATGCCAAAGGTGGCCGCGCAATGGCCCTTACCGAGCAGCGTGTTGTGAGTATTGATAACGCCATTCCGTTGACGACAGACCCGAGTGTTATAGAGGCTAATGCTTTGATGGCAACAGCACTGGCGACACAAATTAAAGTCGTGAGTGAAATCATCAAAACCTATGACGAACGAATCGAAACGCTGTTTGACACATTGCCAGATTCGGGGCTGTTCAAATCACTTCCGGGCATGGGGCCGTGTTTGGGACCACGAATGCTTGCTGCACTTGGTGATAACCGTGACCGGTTTAACAGCGCTGAAGAAATTCAAAACTACGCAGGTATTGCACCGGTGACAGAACGAAGTGGCCAGAAATCCTGGGTTCACTGGCGATGGCAGTGTGCCAAGTTCGTCCGGCAAACCTTTGTTGAATGGGCTGCCAAGACGGTTAACTCATCATACTGGGCCAGACTTTATTATCGGGGACTGCGAGAAAAAGGAAAATCTCACCAGTCTGCAATCCGGGCTCTGGCCTTCAAATGGATAAGGATCATTTACCGCTGCTGGAAGACCAAGACCCAGTACGATGAAGCGAAGTATTTGCTGGCACTGGAAGCGCGAAAGTCGCCCTTACTGAAGCCATAAAAAAGCTTGTCGAATGTCTCAGGGCGTGAAGCGGACCTAATCAATAGCTCCGCTTGCATAGTTTTCAATTTTTAAACTGCCTCCTCTAGGGTTGCTTTCTTCTTGTTAGAAATCATTTCTTTATATTTAGAGAAAAAAAGCCGGAAAACTCTTCCGGCCGGACATATGCCCAAGTTTCAGTCATTACACATTAGAAGTTGGTGAATCTTTGTCCTTTACCCCATTATTATCTTTTGCCGGGGTTTCTGGTGCATCTGCGTATTTGGTGAATACATACAATGCCACGACAATGAGAAGAACAATGATGGTCTTGCTCAGAACCATTTCCTCACCGAGGGTGAATATGGCGACAACATAGCTAACCAGAGGCATAAGGTTCAGGGTCATTGTCGAGTTTTCCACGCCAATCTGCTTAAAAGAGTAAAGCTGAATCAGATAGCTTCCTCCTGAAATACCCATACCCAGGAAAATCAACAAGCCAAGGAGCAATGGACTGCTAAGGATGATATTAAACTGGGATAAATCAAGACCGAGTGCAAAGACCATCCCAATTCCGGCAATAGCCACAGCAATATATTGGTACAGCATTGAAACCACTGAACCATATTTAATCGCCAGGCTTTCCCGAAGGTATGCTGTCCAGGCAAGGGATAGCATTGAGATGGCGACATAAAGATATCCAAGCCAGGCCGTTCCTCCATGTACTAGATTAGTCGGCCCCACGCTCATAGCATAGATACATATAGCAGAGACGATAAAAGCACCCCATTGCCATTTGTTCATGCGGAAATTCATAAACAACATGCCAAAGAAGACGGTTGCAAAAGGTTGCATCCCCTGCACAACACCGTTTTCGGTAGCGCCGATATGTGTCAGAGAAAGAAAGTTGAAAAGCGAGAAACAACCCTGCCCTACAATCCCACAAAATGCAATTTTAACAATATCTGACTTGTCAATTTTTAATGATGAGCCCAGTTCAGTGTTAAGAGATTTGCTTTTATGTGTACATGTGAAAATAATGATTAATCCAATGACAGCTGTCAGATAACGAAAAAACACCAGTGTCATGGAATCTACAGCCATAGATAGCGGTTTAGATACAACCCCCGTTACCCCCCAGATAACAGCGACTGCCAGTGCAGCAATCCAGCCAGCAATAATATTCTTTTTACCTGTCATAATTAAGTCCATTAATAAAATATTAAAGTAATGACAAGAGTTTATTAGATGATAATAAGCTCAGGCGCGGCTCTTACAGATAACCATTCAGCTCCATTTTCAGTAATGACAATATTTTCTTCATGAACCATTGATTTACCTGGAGCATAAACCATGCCGGGTTCCAGAGTCATAATCATGCCAGGTTTTAGCAGAGTATTATCTGTTGCAGTATTTGAAGGACGTTCCGTCAGTTCCATACCCAGGCCATGTCCGATTCTACCAACGTCGTTACCCAGCGCGCCGTTTGCTTCTAATACTCCCCACATAGCCTGATAAATATCCGAGGTGGTATTACCCGGTCGGGCTGCCTCAAAGCCTTTCGTTGTTGCTTCGTAACAAGCACGATATGCCGCTTTAGTCAGTTCACTGGCATGCCCAAAAGCCCAGTTCCTGTCAAAGTCAGAGAAATATCCATCACGTTTAGCACCGGTATCAATAATCAGGACATCACCTTCCTGAATAACACGGTTTGTTGGCCCCATGATAATACTGTCATATCCATCCGGGCCTGAACCGGCAATAATATAGGGGCATTCATCAGCTCCCTCGAGCAGCATATCGATACGGAACTGTTTACAAATCTCACGCTCGGTCATCCCTGCTCTGGCATATTCCGGCACTTTGCTGAAACCGTGATTGGTAATACGGCATATTTCGCGTACTTTTTCTATCTCAGCAGAGGATTTAATTTGTCGAAGCTCATGTATATCCAGGGAAATATCAACAAACTCTTTCTTAACCGTATTTACCAGTTGATTAAAATTGTTATAAGGCATACGTAAGTGAGACTCAATACCTAATGTTGCCCCCACTCGTCCGTATTTGCATGATAAAGAGTTTAATGTACTGGCTACCAGTGAAATACCGTCATCTTCCGGGCGAGGAGAAGGCCAGGTAATGATGTTGTCAATCCAAGTTTCTGCCATTCCACTTGCGCCGATTTCTGGAATAATGGCAATTGGTTTACCACTGGCTGGAATGATTAAAAACCATGGGCGAGTCGGGCTATGCCAGAACTGTGTCAGGAACCCAGTGAAATAACGAACATTAGGTTCGGTTGTCAGAAAAATAGCATCCAACTGACGTTCACGCATTAACTTTTGAGCCCGAGCCGTTCTGTTTTCAAATTCTGCGTGTGTAAATCCACGAATTAAAGAATCTTTCAACATTATTGTATCCTCAATATGTAGGATTATCATTCCCGATGGGAGCTGATTAATCAGAGTTCAGTCTTGTACTGGCAATTTCCGCGAAGAAAAGGGCTCCTTGTTCAAGAATGTCATCATTAAAATCATATCCTGAGTTATGAAGTGGTAAATAACCTTTACCATCCAACTCAGTTCCATTTCCTATAAATACAAAGCAACCAGGCACCTTTTCCAGAAATGCGCCGAAATCTTCAGAGGTCATCATTGGCATAACATCACCGTTTATAGCATCAGCAGCAAAAATTTTTGATGCCGCTGCGAGCGCATATTTTTTTTGCTCTTCGGTATTAACGGTAGGAGAGAATTCATGCGTATAAATAAATTCGCATTCAGCATCGTTCATCATGCAAATTGAATTGCAGATTTTCCTCATTCTTGTTTCAATCAACTCCTGCACAAGCGGATCATAAGAGCGGGTATCTCCCTTTATTTCCACAAAACCAGGTAGAGTGTTTCGTACGCCATCTGTCTGAATTTCAGTACATGAGATAACTGCTGAGAATGCCGGGTCGAGATTCCTTGAGACTATAGTCTGAAGGGCAAGAATGATTTCAGCAGCGATTACCAGTGGATCACGACCCATATGGGGTCTTGCGGCATGGGCACCTTTAGAATGGATACGAATGATGAAATTATCTTCACTGGCCATGATCCCGCCCGTTCGTGTGGCAAATGAACCAGCAGGCATCCCAGGCATGTTGTGTACCCCGTAGATTTCGTCCATCGGGAAACGGTCAAACAAGCCAGCCGCAATCATCTCTTTCGCGCCATGTCCGTTCTCTTCATCCGGCTGAAAAATGAGATACACTGTTCCGTTAAAATCATAATCTGTCTTTAACAGCTTCGCTGCACCAAGCAACATGCTGGTATGGCCATCGTGACCGCAGGCATGCATCTTTCCCTCAAATGTCGAGGAATACGGCAAGCCCGTAGTTTCTCTAATACTCAGGGCATCCATGTCAGCACGAAGACCAATGGACTTTTTACCTTCTCCTTTGCGGATCACGCCAACCAGTCCGTTTCTGCCGATATTACGATGTACTTCAATTCCAAGATTTGACAACGTGGAGGCAACAAATTCCTCGGTTTCGTCAATATCAAATCCGGTTCCTGGAATCGAATGAAGATGATGTCTCCACTCTACTAGTTTGCCCACGAATTCCTGATTACTCATTATTACCCCTTAAATCAATGCATTAGCATTTCATAAAATGGTTATCAGCTGGATCTTAAGATGGAAAGAGAGTATGTCTCACGCCATCATGGTTCCCTTTATTTAACCGAAAGTATTCAACAACCCCCCGTTTAAATGCAATACTCACAATAGATTTAAGTTCAGTTTTGTGATCCGTATTGTATAACCGAAAACCACAAAATAACATAAGACATTGATTTTAATAATATTAAATTTTTATTTTATTTTTTTAGTCAACATATGTTTACCTTATATTTACGTGAAGGCTCCAAAGTAGTATCATCTTGTGGTGCAAAAAAGTTAACTAAGAGGTGGCGCATGGTGATGCAGGACGAAGTTGAAAGATACAAAGTCAGCTTCACGACAAAAGACCGCGAAATCCTGACATTGTATTTCAGGCTTGCAGAAATGGTTGCGGATTTAGTTGGCCCTCATTGTGAAGTCGTGATCCATTCACTGGAAAGTCTGGATAAGTCAGTTGTTAAAATAGTGAATGGTCATCATACAGGCAGAAAAGAAGGCTCCCCTATCACTGATATGGGGCTGAAAATGCTTCGGCTTTTTCTCCAGACCGGGGAAGTCAATTCTAGGAGTTACTTTACACGTAATAACAAAGGCGAGATGTTAAAGTCCACTACATGTGTTCTAGCCGGTGATAATAATAAGCCTGTAGGTTTATTCTGTGTAAATATGAATCTTTCAGCTCCATTCCCTGACATAATCAGAACGCTAATGCCCGATATGGCAGTAGCATTACCTATGAATGAAAACTTTGGCTCAAATGTCCATGATGTTGTGGAAAAATCGACAGATACCATTATAAATCAGGTATATAAAGACAGTTCTGTCAATCCTAAAGCCCGCAATAAAGCTGTAGTTTATCAGCTTTATGAAAATGGTATTTTTGAATTTAAAGAAGCGACATCAATAGTTTCGGAAAAATTGGGTATTTCGAAACATGCTATTTATAAATACCTCAGAGAATTCAAGTCTGAAATAAATGAAAAGGAGTGAACATGAAAAAACAAATTTCTACGGAACAGGCACCAGCAGCAATTGGCCCTTATTCTCAGGCCATTCAACTGGGTGATATGATCTTTACATCCGGGCAATTACCGCTGGACCCGGTGACGATGGCATTCCCTAAGGGCGGAATTAAAGAACAGACAATTCAATCTCTGAAGAATATCCAGTCCATACTGGAAAAAAGTGGTTCATCAATGAGTAATGTCGTGAAAACGACCTGTTTCTTGGCTGACATGGCCCACTTCGCCGAATTTAATCAGGTATATGAGGAGTTTTTTGGCACTGAATGCGCACCTGCCCGTTCCTGCGTACAGGCAGCTAAACTGCCAAAAGATGCACTGGTTGAAGTGGAAGTCATTGCATTCACTACAAAAGCATCCTGACAGTTGACCCTAGTGATCCACCCTGACTTAAGGGAATAATATGATTAAGTTACAGTCTAACCCTTTCTATAAAGGTTTAACTAGCCAGCTTTTTACAGACGGAATAGCCGCTGAAGTTCTGGCTTTTCATGAGAAAATTAATGGATATGATGCAACACCACTGGTTTCCCTGAAAAAACTGGCATCGCATATTGGTGTAAAGAATATCTTTGTTAAAGACGAATCTAAACGTTTCGGCCTTAACGCTTTTAAGGTACTCGGTGGATCCTACGCGCTGGGTAAACTCCTGGCTGAAAAATTAGATGTTCCCATTACCGAACTCGATTTTAAAACTGTCGGAACACTTTTGCCGGAACCGCTGACATTCACAACAGCGACAGCTGGCAACCATGGTACGGGTGTGGCATGGGCAGCCCGGGAATTGGGCCAAAAGGCAGTTGTATTTATGCCTAAAGGTTCAGCTCAGGCGAGTGTGGACAGGATCAAAAGTTTGGGCGCTGCCTGTATTGTCACAGATGTGAATTACGATGACACCGTACGCCTGGCCAGTATGGAAGCGGATAGCAAAGGCTGGACGCTTGTTCAGGATACTGCCTGGAAAGGTTATGTAAAAATCCCTTCATGGATTTCCCAGGGCTATATGACCATGGCAAAAGAGGCCTTTGATCAATTAGCTACCCGTGGCGAAGGGAAACCAACTCACGTTTTCTTACAGGCGGGTGTTGGTGCGATGGCAGGAGGCATACTGGGATACTGTGCCGACGTGCTGGGCCCCCGCAATTTTACCAGTATCATTGCCGAACCAGCCGCTGCAGATTGTCTTTTCCGTTCAGTTTCCACTGACGACGGGCATAGGGTGGCAGTTACAGGTTCATTAAACTCTATTATGGCCGGGTTAGCCTGTGGTGAGGTTAATCCTGTCACCTGGGACATCCTCCGCGATACAGGCAATTTTTATATAAGTGCTGATGATAGTATTGCAGCTGCAGGTATGCGTGTTCTTGGGAATCCGTTGTCAGGAGATACGGGGATTATCAGTGGGGAATCCGGAGCCCTGAATATGGGGGTGCTTTATTATCTCATGACATCCGCAGAGCCTAAGATACAGCAATACAGAGCACAGATCGGACTGACTGAGGAATCCGAGATCCTGATATTCAGTACTGAAGGAGACACTAACCCTGCCCGGTACCGCTCGATTGTATGGGATGGAATGCTTCCACTATGATATGTGGCCAGGAAGGTTACTTCCTGGCCACATAAATACAGAGTTATTATTAAAGAAATTTGTTTTATAGAGTAGATAACAGAACCGTTATTAAATATTCTTAACATCATCTAGTCGTGATTATTTTACCCAGGCCTTGAGTATCCATTCTGGCACCTGCGCAAACTCTCTTACATTATCTGTCACCAGCACGGCACTGCCGGTAATTGGCGTGTCGTTCGGCCAGTTGGTATTGCGGTCATGGCCAATGCAGTCTTTAGCTCTGTAGTGACATCAACCGCCGCCCGGTCCTAGACCGGCACAGGGTCAGCGGATGCAGGCGGGGCTGAATAAAAGTGAAAGGTTAAAAGTTGGCATAACATACAATAATTTTTGATATCCAAACTGTTCACTAACATAAATTTGAGGAATATGGGCATTATTCAATGTCCGCTCCTGGCACATTGAAGACATTACGATGGGCGATTTTTCCCCTCACGCGTGTGCGTAAATATTAAAATTTTTTCTAGAAAAGAAAAACTTACTTCCCAGAACAGGTTTTAATAAAACCTGAACTGAACGAACGAAGTGAGTGAAGTTCACCTCGAACGAAGTGAGAGGTTGTCTTTTCAGATAATACTCTCCCAGGGAGGTGAGTACAAAATTTCCTCACCAACCTGGTCGTTACATAACCTGAAAAGTTATGACCTAAGTCTACTGCCAGCTTAGGCTTGGGAAGTTATGGATGACAGCACCCCAGAACCGAGATCTTCCCACACTTTATGAAGGGGAGTACTGGATTCAACCTCTCGAAACACTCCAGACTCGACAATCATAAAGTGACCCTTCTCTCTGCCCACTTTGGTTCCCCCTTCCCCAACCCCTAAACGGTGCCGGTTCTACGCTGGTAGTGAGCTTTTTTAAACCTGACGCCAGTGACGCTATCCCCCACCCATCAGGTCGAGCTGCCGGAATCAATCCGGAAAGCGGGTAGATTTTATCACTGGCGATCTGTGTTTTAAATGGTAAGTACTTACCGATTATCTCGATTGATTATTTTCTCGACCATGAAGCTGGACGTTCAGGGCAAACACCTCATTGATGAGTTCCCCTAACAGCTGCTCCACCAGCTCTTTGTGCTCGCCTGAATGAAGACATTTGAGCGACCATTCGTAGAGACTGAAAGCCTTATCGCGATCTTTCATCATGTCACGCACTTTGGCCAGAAAATCGCTCTCAACGAGCGCTACGACGTTCGTCGGGTATACCATGATAGTTTTCCTTACTGTGGTTCATAAAATCGATTCTAGAGCGTATGGAGAGGGGTTCCAGTGGGTTCTGGAGGTGTAAAACGGTCTGGGAGTTGTTTGGAAATCACGTCTTAAAAAGCCTGCGTCTGTATATATTAATAATTAGTACTTAGTTATTTATATATACGGAAGCAGGTTCTCAAACTAACTCCCAGACTGGTGTTTACGCTGCCTTTTTACGTGGTCTCTTCTTCCTGACAACATTGGCAGGATCATAACCACCCAGCTTTTTCATCACCGCCAGCGGTATCTTGCTGATGGTGTGCCCAGCTTCCTGACAGTAGCCACGGAAGATAAGCAACATGCTGCCACCAGGGTTGATGTTCACCTCCACCAGCCCAAGTTCAACATCTGGCTCAACGAACGCCACGCGGCCGCCAGACAAGATGACGGTTTCGTTGGCGCATTCAGCCGCACGCTCGTACCACTGCGTATCGAGGGATTGTGGTATCAGCATGACCGTCGTCACTCCACGCGCCTGCTCGCGAATGGCTGCGTCTATCCAGGGGGTGATTTTGGAGTAGGGCGGGTTAAGGAACGCCACAGTGCCAGGTTCTCCCCAGCTGCACTTGAGCGCATCACGCTCAACACCGATAAAGTTCGGCAGGAGAGCATTATCTTTGTTGCAGGCGACGTCCACATCGAACTTTACGCCTATGTAACGTTGGATGGCGACAAACAACCACTGCGGTGTGCGCCAAAGGTCGCGAAGAGAGGCATCACGCTCTCGCTTTTTGATTTTTTCGGCTGCGATCATTACTTTGCTCTGATAGGTAAATACTTACCTATTTTTTCATTTAATCCAACGGATAGCAAACAAAGAAGAACGCGCCAGATTCGCAAACGGGAAGCTCTCTGGCGCGTTTTATCGATGCTGGGTATGCAATGAGCTTACCCAGCGTCCTAAAGCTCTCAGGGGGCTTTAGATCGGGTAGGGGAACATCATCCAATGGAATACTCCGCTATGAATTTTTTGACGATCGGCGACTCTTTATTAAGGGTTAGATTTCCACCTTCCCTGGTGGCGATGCCAGTGGCTGGAAAGACAGCCATCATCTGGCCAGCCTGAGTCGAAGCCGTGTTGAGCGGATATGGTTTCTCCGGGTTGCTCATTAGCGCCAGCTTAATGCTATTGCTGGTCGCCGTGTTCGCGTCAAGGATATGGCGCATTGCGATCACCGTGTAGACGCTGATTTCCGGCCCACCACTAAACCAGTTCAAAAGGTTTAAGATCTTGTCTTTCGCTTTGACTGGCGCCCCTTCGAATGCGGCAGTAAAACTCTCACTTTCCAGACCGGCTGTCGCATAGAACGATTCGTCCTTACCTTCCAGCGTGAAGCGAGGTTTGGCCGGCGCACGCTCTGATTTTGCTTTCTGGCGTTTTGGCTGCTCTTCTTCAGGTTTAGGCTCTGACTCCACTGAAGGTAAAGGAGTTGGATCTGCACCGGTAGTCTCAGTATTTCTAGCGTCAAGCTCAGGCGCTGGCTCGCTCACTATCTCCGCAATAAGGTCACGCTCTGGTTCCTCGACCTTCACCGATTCGTGCTCAATCTCCAGCTCTTCCAGAACGCTACTCAGATCGCCGGTAGAGCTGGCATTCATGACTTCATCCGCCACCGCCTCGACTGGTTTTGCGATTGCATCATCCAGACCAGAGAGAAGATCGTCGATCTCGTCGACACCGCTCATTTTCACAGCTTTCTGAACTGGTTCGTCGAGAGATTGCAGCATTGCAGTCAGTTCATCCAGGTCATCGTTTTTTACAGTGTTTGCATCTGCATTCATTTTTAACTCCTTATGTTTTTGTTGGTGCGTTTCCGCGTTTTGGTTGAGCGTATTTTGTCAAAACCTATCAGGCGGAAAAGTCATAATTACAGGCAGTTAGAAGAACTGAAGGCAAAGAAAAAGCGCCATCAGGCGCTTTCGAATGGGAGTTTGAAGAAGCCGTATTTCTCTCGGGCTTTGAAGAAACACTGCATCATCAGGTCAGTATCGTAGAGAGCACTGTGGGCCTTCTCACGGTCGTAAGTGAACCCAAGTGAGAACGCCAGCTCTTCCAGGCGCGGACGCTTCCCGTCCTCGGTAGCCCACAAGCCATCTAGCATTGAGTCAACCAGAGGGATATCTGGCAATTTCACCCCATAGCTACCGAACTCGTGGCGAATGAACGGAAGGTCAAAAGCCTCTCCGTTATGGGCGACTAACGCACTACATGCGCCCATGTACGCAGCAATCTTGCCTGCGTGGTCAGCCAGTAGCGGTTCCGTCGCCAGATCTTCCAGTGAAATGCCATGCACCGCCTGCGCCTTCGGATCGATACTGCGACGCGGGTTGAAGCGCATCTCAAGGCTGTCGATGTGCTTCTGGGTTTCCAGTTCATAACGGGTTATCGCGATTTCGATAATTTTGTGGCCGGATGTGAAGTCCAGCCCTGTGGACTCAATATCGACGCCACCGACAATCGTGGTCATTGGTACTCCTTACAGCTTCTTCGCGCCTTTCAGCAGTGCGCCACGCACAAACTGAGCAGCCTTTTTCAGTGCGTCCTCGCCACTTTCGCAGACGACCGGCTCGCGCCATTCGCCCGTTGATGTGTTGAGGATCTGGATTTGGTTGGTCTCCAGGCAAACGGACACGTACAGAACCGTACCGCCTGAGAGTTTGAGGTGCATAGGAAACAGAGGGCGCTTGGTGCCGCCATTGAACTGCGACATCGCCACATTGATGGCTTCGCCAACCTCTTCCCCAACAAGCCCTTGAACGGACTCAAACACTGCGCGGATAGCCAGACGTGCTTCACGTTCACTCATCAAAGAGCGGGATTGTTCGTCAGCAATGCGGATCAGTGCTTCAATCGCTTTACGATCTAATTCATCCGAGAGGGGAAGTTCGTCTATCATTCTGTTTTTCCTCGATTCATTTCGCGTGTCTTATTGTCACACTGCCCAACAGGGGAGCAACATTCAGTGGAAGGTCACTCGTCCTGTTATACGGCGCTCGATGTTTTCAGCGGCTCTGTCCAGCACTCGCAATACCGATCTGGCTCGCGCTTCAACCGTGCGGCACTTTTCAGAGATAACGAACACCTGCAGATCGCCGGTTTGGGGAAGTGTGTTGATTTTCGTCAGCTCACCGCACATAAGTGCGTCGATGCGAGCAACATAGAGACGGTCAAGCGATCCTCGCTGGGGACGCGCGAGATCTTTGCTGGAAAGCTCAACGCCCGGGCGAAGACCCGCGATAGCATTGAAGTTGGAAATGGCCGCTTTGTGGCAAAACTGCTCAATGTCGAGAGCCAGCTCAATGCAGCGGTCTTCGTTGGTCTGGCCGACAAGGTCAAGCGTATAAGCCATGACATCGGCCGGCGTGCGGTCAATGACAAAGCCTTCAACGCCGCGGGTGATCATCTCGATGTGTCTGGCAATCTCCATCTGAACCTGAAGACGTTCGTAAAGGGGCAAACGCTCGCCAACCTTCACCCCCAGACTGCTCATCAGCTTGCCAACGCCGGCATCCACATACGGAATGCCATAATGCGCATCGATGTACCTTGCCAGGGTTGTTTTTCCACTGCCCTGTGCGCCAGTGATTCCAATCCGGTAATCCATTACGACCTTCTGTATACGATCTGCAAAAAGCCAGGCTCATCCTCATTTGCACGTTGGGTATAAGCCGTTTCGACTGGTACGAACCCTAAAGAACGCATCATTGGCGCCGGGAAGAACGCATCCGCGCCCGGCACATCCACGCCAATATGCGACAGCCAGATCTCTTCTACGTGTGGCATAAAGAGCGAGTAAATCTGCCCGCCACCAATCACCCAGACCGGATCTGGCAGTCTCAAAACGTCATCGATGCCAGCGGGGTAGAACCCATTGGGGATATAGCCACGAGAGTGCGTCAAAACAAGGTTATGGCGCTCTGGCAGCGGGCGCTTGAGACTTTCCATCGTCTTACGTCCCATCACGACAGTGGCGTTTTTGGTGAGTTGTTTGAACAGTTTCAGATCGGTCGGGCAACGCCAGGGAAGTTCGTTGCCAATGCCGATTTCATAGTTGCGGCCGACAGCTGCAATCATCTTCATTGGCTTACCTCATAGATGGTTGGTCGCTGGTGAGAATCTGCCAGCGCAGAACGCAGACGCGGATCATGAACCAGTGCGGCGATAAGTAAGTCGCCTTTGTGCTCTGCCAGCGTGCGCTTGATATGGGTTTCAAAACTGACACCGCGCGGAACCAGGTGGAGCCAGTCATAATCAATGCCGAAGTCCTTCAGCCAGCGTTTGGTTGGGCCTTCGAGCGCTTCCGGACGACTACTGATAAGCACCACTTCAGCACCGGAGCGAGCAAAACCACGCAACATGCGGCTGGTGGGAAAGATGAGTTCATCACCGGCAATGAGAGCACCTGCATCCGCATCAGGCACTGCTTTGCGATGGCTGGCTCTCGCCAGCACACCTTCAATTTCACACAACACATACATCCCTCTGGCCATATCACACCGCCACTGGAACCTTGATCCACGGAAGAGGGCTGTAGCCGCACACCTGCACACCTTCCCACTTGAAGTCGTCCAGTTCGGCCCATTCATGCGGGAAAATGACAACCGGGTCGGACTCTTTGGGCGGCTCGCGCTTCATCAGTTCCTCAACGCCTTCCATGTGGTTGTCGTAGAGGTGAACGTCAAAGCCAAAATGCACGAATGCGCCAGCCATGTGGCCGGTGATCTTCGCGAGGAAGTGGGTGAGAATGCCGTAACCGGCGATGTTGAACGGCATACCAACAAAGGTATCGACGCTGCGCTGCACCAGGCATGAGTTCAGGATGCGTTTCGGGATGCCCAGCTCGTCCAGCAGGTTCTCCGTAATGCCGCCATCTCTTTCCAGAAGACACAACATCTGGGTGTAAATGGACTCGTGGCCGTGGCGGTTGTGCTGAATGCCAATGTCGGTGGCCATCGTCAGTCGGGTCTCAAAGTCCAGCTCGCGACTCCACAGTGAAAACACGAAATGGCATGGCGGCAGCTTCATATCTTCCAGTTCGCCAACATTCCAGGCATTCAGCAGGATGCGACGATCTGTCGGGTTGGTGCGAAGCGTGTGAACGATACGCTGTAGCTGGTCGATTTCACGGGACAACACAACGCGATCTTCACTTACGCCCAGATACCCCTCGACCTTGTACCCGCGCTCACGGAACGTGTCGATTTTGCGCAGATACTCGTTATGGCTCACGATGCGAGTGTCTTCCCACCGACGCCATTGCTTGCCATAGACCGGGCCTAAATCGCCATTTTCATCGGCCCAGGCATCCCAGATTTTGACGCCATTGTCTTTCAGGAACTGGATGTTGCCTGTTCCTTTGAGATACCACTCCAGCTCAACCAGTAACGGCTTCAGATTGACGGCTTTTCCGGAGATAAGTGGAACAGAGCCGCCCGTCAGCATGTAGTAGGAAGGGACATATGAAACACTTTTTGTGCCGGTTCCGGTGCGATCACCCGCGTGAACGCCAGTGTTGAGCACCGTTTCAACCACTTTGGCATACGAACCACTGGCAAACTGACCGTTCGTAAAGTCTCGATTCAGTAGGATAGACAAAATCAACCTCACACAAGATAAGTAAGTACATACATATTATTTTATACAAGTTTATCTGTCAGATGTGTGTAAGGCTAGGAGGGGAGTAAAAAAAATGGTGGCTCTTCGGCCACCATTGCAATGAGCAATTAAGAACTTGGACAATAAAACACGCCCGGGCAATATATAATGATAAGTACTCACTTACAATTATTTTTTACCATCTCGTAAAGAGATGAGGACTTCGCCTTCTCAACAAAGCAAGTCAGATCCACATCGCTGTAGGTCGGGGATTTGAGGATCTTGCCATCAGAAATTCTGAAGCCAATCATCATGTCAGTCCCTTCAGCATGGCGGAAGCCCAGGTCTTCCTTGTCGTATTTGCAATTCTCTACCGCCACACGACGCTCTTCGGCGTCAGCCGGCCACAGCTTGGTCATGTTGGAACGGTGGATTTCTGCCACCAGCTCAACAATATCGATACCGAGAAAATCAGCCAGGCGGTAGGTCATCATGCAGGCAACGTAGATTTTGTTCATCACGCGGCGCAGCTCCTGCACCAATTCGGAATCGCTTATCGGCTTCGCTTCGAGTTTGTCAGCCAGTGCATTTAGCATTAATGCAGCTTCTTTTGCTTCTTCAAACGGGATGGCCATATCGTCAAAGACCGTGTTGCCCGGAACTATGATGGTGTGGATGAAGCGATCAACACTCTGCTCTTGGGTGTAGTAGCTCATGCCCGTAGAGATTCCGCCTTTGATGGCCACCATTGTGCCGACGCCCACGTAAAGGAAGTCAGCCATCGCGTCCAGCAGTGCCGTCATATCCCCATTTTTGGCTGCCGGGATCCCCTCGGTAACAGCTTCTTCGTGGATCAGCTTGGCACGCAGACGCAGTAATGCCGGATCTGGAATGGCACGGCGTGGGTGCTGAAACAGTGTGTGGAACTGGTCAACCATCAGGTAGATGCTTTCCGTTGCCTTGCCAAAACCAGGATTCAACTCGTAAGGCTCTGGCTTAAATCCCACGAGTTTGTCTGCGGCAAGTTTCAGATGATCGGTCAGTTTCGTAAATTTCATGTCTTCTTTCTTTCCTTTGGACTTCATTTGATACGTCAATTGTGACCCAGCAGCGCCAGGCCACAAAGTGGTTAAACTCGGCTTAAAGGTCTGCGAACTGGCTCAGGCCGGAGCGATCGACAGCGGAGTCAATCTGGCCAACGAGGTAGTTGCTTTGTTCAGCTTCCTGCGGAGCGATCTGCAGGGTGTCTGACAGCAGCCATTTGTTCATCCATACCAGTGGATCGTCTTTGATTTCCGGGAACAGCGGTCGCAGCCCAAGACGACGCATTGCCAGGTTGGTGCGGTATTTCACATAGCTTTTGAGGATGTCGGCATTCAAGCCAATCATTGAGCCGTCTTTAAACAGATAGTCAGCCCAGCGCATTTCCTGGCCGGCCACGTCCATCATGGTCTGATAGATGAAACTCTCTTCTTCTGCGGCAATCATCTTCCACATCAGACCTTCACGACCGGTACGCATAAAGCGGATCATGCGTTCAGTACCTTCGCAATGCAGAGCCTCGTCGCGCGCGATGAAGCGCATGATCTTCGTGTTGCCCTCCAGCAGCTTCCGCTCACCAAAGGCGAACGTACACGCAAAGCTCACGTAGAAGCGAATCGCCTCCAGTGCATTCACCGACACCAGTGTTCGGAACAGCTGGCGCTGGAGAGGGTAGGGCTTGCCATCAAACTCGCTGACATACAGCCGTTCAAATTCGTCTTCGCCAAGATGCTGGCGAGCGCAGGTCATTTCGTACAGTCGGTCATATTCGCTTGAGATGCTTACAGCCCGGCTGATAATCTCTTCGTCCGTGACGATGCCGTCGAAAACGATGCTCGGGTCATCCACCATACCGCGGATAATGTGCGTGTAGCTGCGGCTGTGAATCGTCTCAGAGAACGACCAGGTCTCGACCCATGTCTCCAGCTCAGGAATGGAGATCAGCGGCAGTAGTGTTGCGTTTGGACTGCGACCCTGAACGGAATCCAACAGCGTCTGGTAACGCAGGTTGCTCAGAAAAATATGGCGTTCGTGCTCTTGCAGCTTGGTATTGAAGTCGATGCGGTCAGTGGTAATGTCGACTTCTTCAGGGCGCCAGAAGAACGAGAGTTGTTTCTCAATCAGCTTTTCGAAGTCACGGTACTTTTGCTGATCGTAGCGTGCTACGTTGACAGACTGGCCGAGGAACATAGGTTCCTTCGTTGCGTCGTTAGCGCCCAAACGGAAAGTAGAATAAGTCATGTGTTTCCCTCTGAATGTTATCGAGTGGCTTTAAACAAATTGTTATCTTATTGGTTTAAATAAGGTGCTCAACTCAATGAAAAGGTGGGGATTTCTCCCCACGCTCATCAGATTTTGCACGCGCCATCGCACTCATCTTCTGGCTCAACAACCTCCGCAGCGGAAGGTTCTAACACCTGATCGTCGTCATCACGCTTACCAGCGCCATCACGCGTGTTGTGGTAATAAAGCGTCTTCACACCTTGCTGATACGCAAACAGCAGATCCTCCAGCAGCTTCATCATTGGAACCTTGTCGCCAGGGAAGCGAGTCGGGTCGTAGTTGGTGTTCGCAGAGATGGCCTGATCGAAGAACTTCTGAATGATGGCCACCTTAGTCAGATAGCCGCGGTTGTCCGGCATATCCCACAGGTACTCGTACTGGTCTTTCAGTTGCGCGAAGTCCGGAACGACCATCTTCACGATGCCGTCTTTGGAAGACTTCACGGACACCGGGCCGCGGGGCGGCTCAATACCATTGGTGGAGTTGGTGATCTGGCTGGACGTCTCACACGGCATTTGAGCGGTCAGAGTGGAGTTACGCAGACCATGCTCACGGATACGGCCACGCAGTTCTTCCCACGGCATTTTCAGCTCGAAAGAGGTCTCCGGGTTGGTATCCAGCGTTTTGCGATAGTGGTCGACTGGCAGCTGGCCCTGTGCATATTTGGTGTGGGAGAACCAGTCACATGCACCTTTCGCTTCGGCCAGTCGGCAGCTCGCATCGAGCAGGTAGTACTGAATGGCTTCGAAGGTCTCATGCACCAGCTGGTTGCCCGCAGTGTCAGAGTAGTTAAAGCCGTTCTTCGCCAGATAATAGGCAAAGTTGGTCACGCCAATACCCAGACTACGACGTGCTTTAGCCGGGATTTCTGCAGCAGCCATCGGGTAGTCCTGATAGTCGAGCAGAGAGTCCAGTGCCGCCACAGCGTAGAACGCCACGTCTTTCAGTGAGTCCAACGTGCGGATCGCGCCCAGGTTAAACGCAGACAGAGTGCAAAGCGCGATTTCCCCGTTCGGATCGTCAGTGAACGCCAGTGGCTTGGTCGGTAGCGTGATCTCCATGCAGAGATTGGACTGGTGTACCGGTGCAATTTCCGGAACGAATGCGCCGTGATCGTTCATGTGGTCGACGTTGGCAATGTAAACACGACCAGTAGAGGCACGCTCCTGCATCAGCGTAGAGAACAGGTCGACGGCCGGGATAGATTTCTTACGGATGCTCTCGTCGGCTTCGTACTTCAGGTACAGCTCTTCGAACTTGTCCTGATCAACAAAGAACGCGTCGTACAGGCCCGGCACATCGTGTGGGCTGAACAGCGTAATGTTTTCGTTGCGCACCAGGCGGCGATACATCAGACGGTTAATCATCACGCCATAGTCGAGATGACGAACGCGGTTCTCTTCAATGCCACGGTTGTTTTTCAGCACCAGCAGGCTTTCTACTTCCAAGTGCCAGATCGGATAGAATGCTGTAGCAGCGCCGCCGCGAACACCGCCCTGAGAGCAGGATTTCACCGCCGTCTGGAAGTGTTTCAGGAATGGAATAACGCCAGTGTGGGTGGCCTCGCCATTGCGGATCTCACTTCCCAGCGCACGCAGACGCCCAAAGCCAATACCAATGCCCGCGCGACGTGACACGTAGTCGATGATTGCGGAAGACGCAGCGCTAATCCCTTTCAGACTATCAGCAGCTTCAATCAGCACGCAGCTGGAGAACTGGCGAGTAGGGGTGCGCACGCCGGCCATAATTGGCGTTGGCAGAGACAGCTTGAATGTACTGGTCACATCGTAGAAGCCTTTAACCATCTCAAGACGCGTCTTACCGGCGCAGCCATCTTCCCAATTCTGGAACAGGCACATGCCTACCAGCATGTAGAGTTGCTGTGGCCCTTCGTAGATAGCGCCAGTTACACGGTTTTGAACGAGATACTTGCTCGCCAGCTGCACGGTGGCGGCATAGCCGAAGTATTCGTCGCGCTTAGGCTTGATGTACACGCCCAGCTCGGCAATTTCTTCCTGAGAGTAGTACTTGAGAAGGTCTTCATCGTAAACGCCACGGCTGACGTTGCTGACGATGTGATTGTAGAAGTTCGGGTAGTCATACTGCCCGAAGGCGTCCTTGCGGATCTTGAACAGGCTCAGTCGCGCGGCAACCTGCGAGTAGTTCGGGGTTTCCGGAGAGATCAGATCGGCAGCGGACTTCACCAGCGCTTCATGCAGCTGGCAGGTGGTCATTCCGTCAAAAATGCTGGCAGCGGCGCCCATAGCGACAGCAGACGCGCTAACGTTGCGAATGTTTTCGACTCCCCACATCACAACGCGGTTGTATTTTTCCTCTGACAACGGCTCTGTGGAACCGTTACGTTTTACGATGCTTATCATGTATCACCCAATAAAAAAGGCCACTAAATATAGTGGCCTCATGTTAATAGATAAGCACTTACCTATCAATTACCGACTTATAAAATTCCAGCAAGAACATCGCGAACCTGGCGGAATTGATCAGTTTGCATACCGGTGTAAATCGACGCGACAGCGTCCGCAAGGTGCTCGTTTTTATTCACCAGCACTTCCTTGCCAGATTGCTTCCGGCGCAACCACGGGGCGTTTGGCTGCTTCTGCGTAGCCCACTGAATGATCTCTTCCTTCGACGTGGTCAGCTTATTCCCAACATAGTGCTTAATCTCGTTTGGCGTGACCTGTATCAGTGGCTTATCCACGCACGCCAGTACGCCAATGCAGATACCGTATGAGGTTTGTGCGCGACTGGACTGGCTACCAACCGGCAACTCGCAAAACACCATATGGGCCTGTTCGATTATGGGCTTGGCTGTACGCCAGATTTCGTTGGCGCGGCGCAGATCGTCGCTGTTTACGCGAACGGTCTTCTTGTTGCCGCCTGCTTTGGTTTCCACTAACGTCAGGCCATGAATATCCAGCTTATCCGTTTCCAGATCCAGCGTGCCGATCGCCAGACCAAAGTTGCTCATTGAAGGGTCGACGCCGACCACACGAATGGTTTTACTCATTTTTTGGTCTCCTTACCACGTAGCCCAGGTTGGGCATTCCATTAGTTTCTGTTCAAGTGTCTTCTCCGGCTCGCGACTTGGCGGCTTCGGAATGTCGCTAACAACATGAATGCTATCGTTGGTTAGAACGCCTGCAGCAATATCTGCATCAATCATGCTCTGGCCGATGAAATGCCGCATGATGTCGATCAGATGGCGTGCAGCCGTTTCATTCGCGCTGAATACATGGGGGAGAAGAACTTCAATAACCGCTACTTCACATCCCTCCTCGTAAAAGCAGAGTTTCGCACGCTTTGAAATTGGCGCGTGTCGGTCATAGTCAACAGAGAAGCTGGCGAAAGCAGCACCCGGCATTGCAACGTGATCCGCGCGTGCGTTAGCGTGTCGAATCAGATTAGTGAATGCGGTGCTGATGTGCGTCTCCATCGCATTGAAGAGCGCATTTTCTTGGATGTTCAGCGTTCCGGTTTCAGGAATCACAACGAACCCCGGCCCAGAATGTGGGAGATATCCACCTTCCGTAAATGGATTAATAAGGATCGGCGCAGTGCTTCCTGACGGCAGCATAGACAAACTCGGCATCAACGGAGTCGATGACAACAGACTGGTTAATACCGAGAACTGGTCGTCATTGATGTTTTCGTTTTTCCACAAAAGTGCAGGCGCAGCTGCTTTTGCCGTATGGTGGTTTATCAGCTTTATAGACTGCATCACGGCAAACATCTGCAAAAACTGCGTTCGGCTCAAGTTAAACGACATAGCTGCGACCCTCTTTGACTTCGACTGTGATGGTTTCCCGGAACCACGATTTCATCTCTTTGTGGGAAATGATCATCACTGTGCCGCGTTCACGCGCTTTGGCTTCCAGAATCCCCATGAGACGCTCCAGACCGGCAGTGTCGAGCGCGTCGTCAATTTCATCCCCGATAAACAGCTCGATATTCTTACTGGCGCGACTGGCAACCAGATCCTGCAAAGCAAGAGAGCACGCAATGCGTACCTTACGCTTCTCGCCACCAGACAACGTCTGGAAGGATTTGCTGGAGCCTGTTTTGGTTACGCTGATATTGAATTTGTCGCGATACTCGCCTTTCTTTGTTGTCTCCATTGTCGACCATTCGGCAACGATATTGCCGTCCGACAGCGTGTTGAGATACTCCGCAGTCCTGATGTTCAGGAAAGGCGTAACAGAAGTCAGGATGTGTGAACGCACGCCAGCTGGGGAGTAAACCTGGCGAGCTTTCTCCAGCAACAGAGCCTGTTCCTGAATGCTTTTTAACTCTTTTTTAAGTACTGCATGATTAGATTTATTGGCAGCCAGGTTGTCTTCATGGCGCTTAATGACAGCCAGAAATGGGTTTACCTCTGCCATGATGCGATTCACGTCAGTACGCGCCCGCGCCACCATCGCTTCGACGGCCACAACTTCACGTTCTCGATGACGCAGCGCACTTAGCTCATTGGTCAGGCGTTCGATTCTGGCGATGATTTCTGAGACGTCGGGTGTGGCTGCGACCAGTGCAGACTCGATGCCGAGCGCTTTCTCAAGACGAGCTTTGTGTTGAGCCACTGCCGCTGCTGATGCCTGCGCCTGGCCGATCTCATTACGCGCTTGTTCAATGAAACTCTCCTTCACGGTGGACAAATCTTCTTCGCAGTAGGGCTTTCCGCACGTAACACAAGGTGCTCCGACCTTTGTGTTGACCTCTTCTGCTTTGGTTTTAAACGAGCGAGCACGGTTCATGGACTCGTTCTGTGCCGCTTCTGAAGTGCGGATGCTTGAGCGGATCTCCGTAATCGCACCGCGCACCTTCAGCAGTTTGGCGTCATGCTCTTCTTTGGAGGCCAGCTTGCTGCGTTCGCCAGCAATCGCGTTTTCCGTATCCCGGATCTGTTCCGGCAGCGAGCGAATTTCCATCACGACTTCGGACAGCGTTACCTCCGCGCCAGCCAAATCGACGCGGGCCTTGTCCAGACGTTCGCCGCGATCGCGCTCCCAACTATCAGAGGACGCTTTGGCCGCCTCAATCTCTGACTGCGCGGTCTCGATAAGCGTGAGACAGGCGTCCATTTTGGATTTGGTAACGTCCATTCGTGCGGCTGCTGCATTAGCACGCTCGCGAGCAATGGCATAGGCTCGCGTTAACCGGTCGACGCCAGCGGCTTCTTCAACGATGGTTTTGAGGTTCTTGTCGGACATACCCGGCAGATCTGGCATTGCTTCCTGACTGGCGTAGATGGACGCCATGAACACCTCTTTCGATGCACCAATCAGGCGTTCAACGAACTCCTGCGTCAGTGTGTCTTTGCCTTTGGTCATATCACCGTCTTCGCCACGGACGATCAGCCGGTTCTTGAACTCTTTGTGTTTGCGGTGGCGAATGATGGCGTAACGCTTTCCTTCATCTTCAACAGTCACCATCACACGACAGTTTTTCTCGTGGCCTGTAGAGAGCACGTCGTCACCTTTGACGCCATGCGCAGTTTCGCCATACAGACACCACATCAGGCTGTTCATCAAAGTCGATTTGCCCGCGCCATTGCTGGCAGCAGAAGAGTCGCCACTGTTAACACCCTGAATGAGCACCAGACCGCGTTGGTCTAACTCAACTTCGGCGCTGGCTAACGCCATGAAGTTCTCAACCTGGAGCTTTAGAAATTTCATACAATGCCTCTAACTTTTTGATTCAAATGCTGGCCTTTTCGCAGTTGAAACTCCGTGTGGGCTGGGAAAGATCTGCGTTTCAGTACGCCTTGTTTGCTCAGTCTTCCCAGATAAAACGCCACAGGGTTTCCGTTGGGTGGGTAGGGCTTGTGGAACATCACCGTCTGGCCTCGTTCAAGTCTTTTCATCGTGGAGATGAAGTCCCGAAAGCTCCCAGAATGGCTCGTACTCACATTGCCTCCGCACTCTCCGCTTCGGTCAGGATCTCCTGACACAGCATGTCCAGCTTGCTCAGGTCGAAGCCGCCGTCAGTGTCGTGAACGATCTTGCAGTACGCCGCGACGGACTCGCCCAGGCTGTCTATTTTGCTGGTCTCCGCAGTACTGGCAGTGCCTTCCATCATCGATGCCTTGCGGATGAAGTTGCAGACGACACCCTTCGCGCCCATTGTTTTCAGGACGTTCTGGAGTTTGATGCCTTCTTCATCGCTCTCAACAACGGCACGGAAACGCACGTAGTTACCGCGAATTTGGTCGTCTTCCACATCGTCCTCAAGGTTGACGAACTTGGGTGCGGAGGTTTCGTGGTGGGTGAATGTGCCGTCAGGGTTGACGATCATGAAGCCAGCCAGCGAGCCAACATCGCCCCAATTCTGGTGCGTCAGCGCCCCGATGCTAACCACTCCAGGCAGCACTTCTTTGTGGTTGTGGTAGTGTCCGGACAGCAACAAACGGAAGCCGATATTTTTCAGTTCCTGTGCGTCGATGCCGACATCAGGCATGGTTGGGATCGCTTTGTTGATCGAGGTATGCACAACGACATCGTGGTTGTCGCCATCCAGCCCGGAACGCAGTGTTTTGAGGTCGCTGATAAGCTCTGCGTGGTTATTGCGCCAGCTAATCAGGTGGACGGTAACGTCGCCCATTTTGATGGAGTGAGGGCGTTTGCCGCAGACGATTTCCACACCGATTGAGCGCAGAGAGGCCGCTGCATTGGCGCTGTATACGGAATCGTTGGTTTCGAGGTCGTGGTTGCCGGCCAGCATGACCACTTCGAGGCCCAACTCTTTGATGATCCACTCGTAAGTTTCGGTCACGAAATGCAGGACGGAAGGCGATATAGCACCACGAACATGGAAAGTATCACCAGCCACCAGCATGTGCTTGCAGCCCGCAGCTTTCATGGCTTTGGCAGCTTCTTTCGTGGCGTCCAGTTGGATCTCCAGTCGAGAGTTCAGCCCGTCAGCGTTTGTTGTCGCAAAAGCATCCCAACGATGATAATGGGGATCTGATATCACCCCGTATGGCAATGTCATGTGTCTTTTCCTTTGTGGTTATTTTGATACAGATGTTAAGCGTGCTTGAGAGGCGAACAACCCAGACAACACGGAACAGAAGAAAATCTACAGGCACATGATTATGACAAAATATATAAGTAAATACCTACTTATTTTTATGGTGGTGACAATATCTAAACCGTATGGGGTGTTTATTACTTCGGATCGCGAAACAGCATCTGCGTGCCTTTGGGGGACGTGTCGAAAAGGTGAAAACCTCTGCGTTTTAGCATGTCGGCCATTTGCGAGGATTTGACGTAGCACTTCGCCATCATCGGCTGGCTCGGGTTTGAATCGATCATGTCGGACACCAGCATTGACCCATAGCCTTTCCCGCGCAGCTCTTTGACGATACTGACGGCACGGAGTTCAAGTCGTGGTGCACCGGTTGGATCGAGTGCGGCACAGAACCAGATTAGCCCGGCTTTTTTGTCATCAGAACGGCGCAGCAGGATGTAGATAAAATGCCCCGAGTATTGACCCTGCTCGTTCGTCTTGATTGCCAGCCTGGTCTGCTTCTCAAAGGTTTTACAGCCCTTAGACGTGAGGATTTCTTCGTAGAAGTGACCTTTACGCGCGCCGTCTTCAAACTCACCCATGATAAATGGCATGTCTGCCACAGTTGCTGCCCTTGAATAAAATTCACTCATGTATTAATCCCTAAAGCTCTCAGTGTCTTTCTAAGACACCATATTTTATGCCCCGGTAAAACCATGAGTTTACGTTTAAAACGTCTCATGGGGCTTCTGACGCGCTACGCTGATGTCGATTACCCCAGCTTTTGGGCGAGGGTCGACAAGATTCAACTCTTCAGCGCTGTGATACTCCGTATCGAACTCCCGATCGACATGGCGAATGTAGATGGCCGTGAGAAGGCTGTCGTCGTTCAGGAAGTGTCCGTAGGATTTGCGGATCACTTCGCCAACCTTCTCGATCTTCTCTCCACCCATGCAGAGATGGTTAAACCGGCTGTGTTTCCGCAGCATCTCGTCCACCGGGCCGGAGTAGACCTTATCGACTCTCCCGAACCGGATGATATTTCCAGTATCAGCCTCAACCAGACAAACGAGCTTGCCAGGTTCGACACGGTCTCGCCATGTTACACCAGAGCGGAGTGTGTTGAAGTAGGGAGCGTCTAATCCGATGATCGGTTTACGAAATGCCAGCAGTGGCACGTAACGTATGCAGCTGTTCAGGTGGAAGTGCGCACCGGCGTCGTGGAGTTTGAGCCGGGTTTCGTTAATCGGGCACTTCGACGCAATGCCACACAGGTCGCAGAGCAACTTCTGTTTGTTCAGGCTAGTGTTCGATTCAATGGTGTAGGAGCCATCTTCAAGACGGCGAACCCAGCGCGTGCGTTTGAGATCCATAATTCTTATTCAAATAGTTTTGTCCGGGGCAAAGATAACTGACAAGGCGCACCGATGTTTGCAAATGCCTGTTTTACTTATACCCATTATTCACAGGACCGATCCAATAATTAGATCCCCAGAGAGATCCTACAGAAGATCAAAAGAGATCCCCGATCGTCTCCAGCCGTTGCGGTTACTGGCCTGAGAGGGGGTTACTATCCACTATGGGGAGGAAAGTAACCTCTGTAGAGAGCATAATAACCGCTATGAAGAGCAAAACAACCTCTCTGGAGAGTGGTCGGTATCCACTGTAGTGAGTAGGAGACATTGTCTTAACTGGCTAACTCAGTGCCTGTTTTTCTACGTCAGGTGGCTGATATTCATAGAGATGTTGGAAGTTTTGCGTTCAGGCGTGTTTGTTTCGACCACACATTATCCCCAGAAGGGGAGTGATGGCTGGTTTTGCAATTACCTGATTTTTATACACAGGCCCGATCCAGTAATTCAGATCCCAAAGAGAACCAAAGAGACCCACAAAGACCCAAAAAGATCCCCGCACCCCGCAAACCGTTGTGCCACATGGTCTTAGAGGTGATCGATATCCACTATAGAGAGAAGATCAGCCACTATGAAGAGTAAACCAACCACTGTAGAGAGTAGAAAAACCACTATAGGCGGTAGGATAACCGCTGCGATGAGTGCTACTATCCACTGTAATCAGTAAAGGCCACCAAAGCGGTCGAATAAAAAGAGACACTTGGAATGAGCGAAAACGGCAATAAAAACATAGCGATCGTTGAAGCATTCTCAGAAACAGACAAAAAGACCGGTGAAGTTGTTACGTTAGTTCCTAACACCAACAACACAGTTCAGCCTGTTGCTCTGATGCGTCTTGGTCTCTTCGTTCCGACGCTGAAATCGACCGCCAGGGGCAGAAAGGGGCAAATGGTCTCTATGGACGCCTCTGCTGAACTCAAACAGCTGTCTCTGGCCAAAGCCGAAGGGTACGAGGACATAAGGATCTCCGGCGTTCGTCTGGATATGGATAACGACTTCAAAACGTGGGTAGGCATCATCCACGCGTTCGCCAAGCACAAGGTTGTTGGCGACACCGTCACGTTACCGTTCGTCGAGTTCGTCAGGCTCTGTGGCATACCAACGGCCAGATCGTCCGCGAAGTTACGCAAGCGCCTGGACAGTTCTCTAACTCGTATTGCCACAAACACTATCTCATTCCGCAGTAAAGGCTCTGATGAGTATTACGTGACGCACCTTGTGCAGACAGCAAAGTACAGCACAAAGAACGACACGGTCTCGCTGCAGGCTGATCCTAAGATTTTCGAACTCTACCAGTTCGACAAAAAGGTTCTTCTGCAACTCCGGGCAATTAACGAACTCTCCAGAAAAGAATCCGCGCAGGCGCTCTACACCTTCATCGAAAGTTTGCCACCTGACCCGGCACCAATCTCGTTGGCTCGCTTACGCGCCAGACTTAACTTAACCAGCCGCACCATTACCCAGAACGCGACAGTCAGGAAGGCGATGGAGCAACTTCGGGAGATCGGCTATCTCGATTACACCGAAGTGAAGCGCGGCAGCTCGGTCTACTTCATCATCCACTATAGGCGGCCGAAGTTACGCCCGGCATTGCCACCAGTTAAAGCTGCGCCGGAAGAACCAGAAGAGCAGGAAGATAGCTTGCTTGGTGATGATCAGGAGGACATCATCGATGTTGTTCCTGAAGAAAAAGACGGTGAGATGGTCATGTTGAGCAAGGAAGAACTGGCGATTCTCGAAGAGCTACGCAAGGCAAAAGCTCGCAAATAGCCCAACCACTGTAGAGAGTAGAAAGGCTCACTATCCACTGTAGTGAGCCTTTTGATTATCTGAAATCCGCTATCCACTGTAGTGAGTAACAACAACCGAAGAGTAACCACTGTAGGCAGTAGCGCTCAAATAACGAAATAAATGTTAGTGGTTACAAACCTAGATGAAACAAGGGCTGCGAGGTTAGTGGTCACTGGGTATCTTGTTAAATCCACTCTCTATAGTGGTTATCGTTGTTCCCGTCGTTATTGGCTATCCACTGTGGAGAGCAGAATCGGTTGGCCGTATTTACTAACCACTGTAGTGAGTAGATATCCGCTGAAAACAGTGAAGGTTTACTCTCCATAGTGGATACCCGCTGGAGAACGCATTCCATCACTCTCTATAGTGGTTGTTTGCTGCGGATGAACGCCTGTTTACTCCCTAAAGTGGATAGCGACGTCGATAATCGCCACTTTACTCACTACAGTGGATACCGGATGTCACGGCAGGCGTTTTACTCACTACAGTGGTTATGGGCCGGATACGCACGCGGTGAGCTGGCTACTCACCGCAGTGGTTAGGGTTATCAGTGGATTTTCTTCAGCAGACCCCAGAGTGTCCCGGCCTTCGTCGTGAGCTTACCTGTTTCCGGATCGTACATGCGCCATTCGCGACGCTGGTGGACAATGACACCGTCCTCACGTTCCAGTCGCTCCAGCACGCCGGGTTGCTTAAACCCTTTGGCACGCCAGTAGCCGCTTGTTTTTTCGATTTCCAGACCTGCCAGTGTAACCGCCATCAACCAACCTCCTTGCAGTCATCGAAAAGGTAGCTGGCGTTCTTCGCGTGAACGCCGTAGACATCACCTGATTTGTTGTAAACGAACTTGTCTTCACCCACGCCAGACAGTTTGCCGTTACGTTTGGTGAGATAGGGGGAAGACAGGACGCGATCATCGCGCACAACATAAAACTGTTCGCCGCTGTCCACAACCATCGCGCCGTAGCTGGCTTTGATGACATTGCGGATCACGTCGTTCTTCACTTCGGCCACTGACATCTCACACTCATAGACGTGCGTGTCCGCGTAGACAGGGAGGGAGAGCAGCGCCAGAGCCAGGGCTATTTTCTTCATGCCACGACTCCTTTGATAACGCCGAATGCTGAGTCGAATACCAGCACTACGGCCAGCGCATTTACCATCGCACCATTAACAGGCGCCAGCGCTTTACGGATTGCTCCGGTGAAGATGCAATCGAGCACAAAAGCTATCGAGACAATAAGTAATAAAGTGTCTAATACAGTTTTCATGATAGGTAGATACTAACTTATATATTTTTTGCTGTAAATATCACTCAAAAGTGCTGATGCCTAAGATACGCTCAAGATGAGCCGCGTCTTCATCGCTTACCGGCATCGTGTCGTCGACGTACCAGCAACTACCGTTGTGCCAACAAACACCGTCATCATCGACATACACAGAATCCGCATCCATGCCTGTGTACTCAACGAGATTGCGCTCAATTGCCGCTTGAATTTCTTCATCGTTCAGCCCATCACACTTGACCATGAACAACGGGTAAACGTCATAGTCGGTGCTGGCTGAAATGCGAACCAAAATCTTCATGTGTTTTCTCCTTGTTGGTAAGTACTTATTTATATTAATGTGCGCCATGCGGCGCACAATCATTGTGTTCAGGCTGGTGGAAAGAACTTCTCCAGCGTGCGGTCGACAGCCTTATCAATGTGCATCAGATGCCAGACGACCATATCTTTGCTTCCCAGACCGCGGGTGTAGATCACGTCGAACTTACGCCAGGCGGCGTGAAACCAGTGCGGTGTATCATCAACCGGCAGATTCTCTCCAGCCTCCTTGAAGTACTTGAGCAGCATGGCCTGTTCAGCGGTGGGCGTCGGGCCAATCTCTTCCGCGTACATTCTGATGAAACGCTGCCAGTCGGCTTCATCTTCTGAAGGTTCCGGTGCGTTCATCTCTGCAATCGCCTCACGCAGCTGCGTCGCCCATTCTGGCTCCGGGAAGCCCTGGGCAATTTCGGTATCCACTACATCCAGCGCAGCGTTGGCCGCGTCATACAGTTTCTTCACGCTTTTTCTCCTGCATTAAAAGGAACACGGTCATTGCCGCTCTGAAAGGGTTAGGGTTCTGGATCAGATGTTGTGGCGTTGAGCTATCCACCGTTCTGTGGGCCGCTCTCCACTCGCCAGGCTGTCTGGCAGGGATTACGCCGATTCTGTGTCGGTAAATAATGTCCCACGCATCTTCCGGATCGTTACACCAGTCGAAGGTTCCGGCTCCGTTCGGGCCGATGGCGACCACTGCTGTGTAATCGCCTTCCTGTGAGCCTTTCCAGCCATATTGTGAGATGAGCGGTCGATGGCCGGTGGCTTCCGCGACCAGGCAGTTAATCTCAAAGTCCGTCATCTCGCTGTAATTTTTCATTCCCGATCTCCTTCTCATCCGTTGCCGAACAACTATGTGGCGTTGTCACTTTGTACTTCTACGGATGGTAATTCCGTATTAGTAACCAATTTGTTTTCTTGTTGGTGATAATACGGAAATAAAAAAGGCGTCCAAGTGGACGCCGTATCTTTGAAAAGGCTGTTACTTCAACGCGATAAACGGAGTATTGGCCCCTTCAGTCATGTACTGAGGCAACTGGCCATTCCATTTGTTGATGGCTTCCAGCTCCATGACGTTCGGATTCTGACGTAATGCTTCACCGCGCAACTTGATGGCATCAGCTTCTGCTTGAGCACGCTTGCGGATAGCGTCGGCTTCACCTTCGGCTTGTTCACGCAGCATGTTCGCTTCTGCCTTGCGCTGTTCAACTTCCTGCTGGCGCTGGAGCGTTTTCTGGTTCGCGGTCACTTTGGCATTGATAGATTCGATGACAGTGTCCGGGTAGTCTGGTTTGCCCACCCATGACAGGCTAATAACCTCAATACCTACCGGTGACATTTCTGCCTGAATGTCTTTCAGCGCATTGTCGAGCAGAGACGCCTTGCCACCGTCGATGAACGTGTCGGTAGTCATGCGGCTGGCCAGACGGTTCAGTGAGTCCGCAATCTTCTGGCGCAGATCAGTGTCGGTAATGTCATCAACACCTTTGCGATAGGTCTGGAATACGGTAGTTACTTTGTCGCGATTAACCAGATATGCCACACCAATTTTGTGGCCGATGGCTGTACCGTCGCTCATCTGGAATGTGAACGGCTCATCGTAGGTTTTCATCTGTTTGAAAGTGGGGAAGGTGTACAGCTCGGTATTCAGACCAGTCCACTGACGGCCAACGCCGACAACTTCACCGATACCTTTGTCTTCACCCAATTTGTTTACCTTAATGCCAACGTATCCCGGTTCCACGCGATCGCAGCCGGTCAGACCCATTGTGCAAATAGCAGCCAAAGCCACCGCCAGTAAACCTTTCTTCATTACTTACTTCTCCTTAGTTTTATTGAGTGAGTTGATATACCTGCGGCCAGCTTTTAACAAGGCAACCGGGAAGACTACAGCGATGGCAAGTCCGATAAATAAGGCCAGATCGCTTTTAGCTGAGATAAGCGATGGAACCAGTAAACCGTAGATAAAGCAGACTGATATCACCGCTGAAACAGCCATGAGATAACCCTTGATCATGTGTTTCCTTTTGTCGTTTTGGTGCAGAAATGATAAGTAAGTACTTATATATTTTCAAGTATAAAAAGGGCGTCCAACGGACGCCTTGTGATTACGCTTCTTCTGTCTCTGCTGGGGACGACTCTTTCGCTCGCCGTTCGTCTATCGCCTGGAGTGCTGCGATGATTTCCGGGAGTGGCTTCTCGCGGTACATCTCGACGATCTGCGATTTGGTGTATCTCTTATCGCCAATTTCCACACGCCCGCTGGTGTTCTTTGGCAGGTATCCTTCCTCCAGCATGTACTCAACCAGCGATTCGATGACGTCCAGCCCGCGAGTCGGGTCGAAGTAGAATTTCCATGAGCATTTGCCAAACGGAGGCGCGACTTTGTTTTTAATGCACTCGGCGCCAACGTCCTGTCCGATCTTCTCTTTGCCATCCTTCATAACGGATGCGCCAAGACGGATGCGCACCGACGCGTAGAACTTCGGAGAGTCGCCACCCGGAGACGTAGTCGGATCGCCAAACATCACGCCAATTTTGGTACGCACCTGGTTCAAGAAGATGATGCACGCGTTGTACTTACGCGCCCAAAGCGCCAGAGTAGGGAAGTTCGCGCTCGTCGCGCGCGCCAGCGCTGTGTTGTCGTTCATGTTCAGCTGATCTTTGTCCTTCGCAGTGCCTTCTGCCATCTTGTCGAACTTCTCAGCTTTCGAGTTCGGAACCATCGACGCCAGAGAGTCGGCAACGATGCAGATAGGGGCTGTTTCCGGGATAAGCTCTTCGTCGCGCACCAGCTTGAGGATTGTGCCGATCAGCTCGACGGAGTCTTCGAAGGTATCCGGTTGTTTGTAGACCCACTGACCGTCGTCTTCGTCTGCGTTCAGTCCGTTCGCCACCGCCAGACCAACGTCGAAACTGTTTTCGTGGTCAAGGAACACGGCCAGACCATCCTGTTTCTGTGCTGATACCATCGCAGCCGTCGCCAAAAAGGTTTTACCAGCGCTTGGTGGCCCGAAGACTTCAACGATACGCCCACACGGAAAACCACCGTCGTAACGTCCGGAAATGGCTTTGTTCAGTGGAGGGAAACCGGAGTCAATCCAGTGGGAGACCTTCTGGATCTCGTCATTGCTGCCGATTTTCTTTTTCAGCGCCAGTGCCAGTGCGGATTTGCCTTTTGCCATGATTAGGCTCCTTTTGTTTCGTTGATTCGCTTCGAAGCAGCGGCTTCGTCAAACTTGATTGCGTCGTGGTTCAGGTGTTTGGCGACGCGAGCGATGATCTTCACAACCTGCTCGCTGACCAGCGCGAACTCACGCTCAGTTGCAGAAATGCCAGCGGCGCCCAGAATGTTCGGCAGCGCCACTACAGCGTGCTCGCCGTGGCAGAAGACAATCTCTTTAGCCAGCATGGTTGGCGTAGTTGCCCCGCCATTAATGATGGATTTCAGCATCAGCAGTACCTCTCAAATGGCAGAACAAACACTTCCAGATCTTCCAGAAACGACCGGAAATTCAGCTCGTAACACATCTGTTCGAAGGCATTCATGTCGCGTGCGCCTTTAATCGACTCGATATCGCTGGGTGGGAATTTTGTGTCGATAAGGTTCATCAGCATCATGTTGCGCTTAAAGGCTTCGAGCATCCGGCAGCCCGTCTTCTCGTTGAAGGCGTTCTTTGCCAGCTTGTTGAATGCCGTCTTATAGCGACCCTTATTGATGACAATGGAGCCGTCGTTAATGCCGCGTACCATTGCGGCCACGCTTCCCCATTCATGAAGCAGCTCTTTCGCGCCACCATCACCAATGCCACCGACGCCTTTGATGTTGTCCGAGTTATCGCCCTGCAACGCTTTCGCTTCCAGAAACGCGCGTGGTGTTGGCAGACCTGTCAGCTCTGCGAACTGTTCGAAGTTCACCTGCTTGTGCTTGGCATCTTCACGCAGGCTTACCCAGCTCACATTCTCGCGAACCAGCTGGAGCCAGTCGCCATCGCCAGTCAGCAGGTAGATGTGATCGACGGTCGGCTGTGGAGCCAGGCGAGAGACCAGCATTCCAGCCAGGTCGTCCGCTTCTGCGTCCTTTGCAATGAGTTGGTTAACGCCCAGCGCGGTCATCATTTTCAAGATGTACGGCTTCTGGATGGCAAAGCCTTCTTTCATCTTCTTCATATCCGGGTCGTCATCGCGATTCGCTTTGTACTCCGGGTAGAAGTCGCGACGTTTGTCGCTGAATCCATCCCACAAGATCATTGGGCGGGCATGGAGAATTGAGGCGTAACGACGAACGTTCTTCACGAAGCCAAAAGCAGCCTGAACTTCCATCTCGCCGTTGTGTAATTTGTCGGATTGCTGGTGGTAATAGCCCAGGCTGTTACCGTCCACAAAGAGATAATTCACCGGTACACTCCTTCCAAAAAGTAAGGCGTCCGTAGACGCCTTACTGGTCACGTTATGGGATTACAGAGCGTCCAGTTCAGCCAGCAGGTCGTCGAGACCTTCGTCAGCTGGTGCAGATGCAGTGGCAGCAGATGCTGAAGCACTTGCAGCTGCGGCGGCTTCCGGAGCTTTAACTTCTTCCGGTTTAGTTTCCGGCTTGAACTCAGCTTCAGCGGCACGCAGGATCTCTTCATCAACCAGGCTGGTGGACTCTGGAGCCGGAGTGTGTGCTGTAGCGACAGCAGCTGCACCTTCCGTATGACCAGTGATAGAGCCAAAGCCTGGCAGTTCAGCAGCAGCTGATTTTGCAGCGGAAGAAATGGCCGGAGAGGACATTGTTGCTGCCGGAGCCGCGATACCAATCAGACGACCCATAGTGCGAGCCGTAGACAGCAGACGGGTTTCGTCAGCCTGGTTCGCGTATGCGATCAGATCGTGTTGGGTAGTCCAGAGCTTCTCAGGAATGTCGCCTTTGTAGACTTTACGTTTCGGGGATACGTCGTACTTGGTGTCACGACCGGAACCGGTACGCTTAATCAGGAACGCATAGCCTTCTTCTTTGCTCAGTGGGTTGCCGATATCATCCGCAATATCTTCTGACATCACTTTGCAGATATCGTCGAAGACCGTAGACGGCAGCTCAATCAGCTGGCATTTCTCTGCGTCTGCAAAGTCTTCACGCGCAGACAGAACACCGTTGACCAGATAACGCGGTGTAGCACGCATACTGTTAATGCGCTCTTCCATCGCTTTGTTGCCCTTAAAGCGAGCACGACCTTCCATAACCATCTCACACAGCTGGCAAGCGTGGCCGTGGGTGTGCTGTTCGCAGATGTAGGCGGTGGTTACATCTTTGCCTTCCTCATTCTGATGCTTAACGTAGTGCATACCGAAAGTCTGGAAGAACACGCCATTCGGGTCGTCCTTGTTCGGAAAAATGCGCAGATAGTTATTGCCGTCTTTCAGACGGGTTAAATCAACGTTATTGCCACGTTTAGAAGCAATATCGCCACGGGTCTTGTTAAGCAGATCAAGTAATGACTTAGACATGTATTTCTCCTTGTTGTGATTGTGGCCATTGGCGCTATGCGCGTTGGGCGTTCGTTTATTCGTGGCTCTTTCGAACGAGAAGAATGATAGATCAGTGCTTACTTACGATCTAGCATAAATTAACGGGGAGAGTGGAAACGTTCGGCGCCCAAACGTTCAATCTCCACGATAGCCATTTTGGACGCCTGGACAATCATGTCGCGGCGGTGAGAGAAGGCGGCTACAGCGTGCTTGTACAGATCCGCAATGTGCCGGGCATCGTCGAGTTTCTGGCGCTTTGCGAGGTATTGCGGGTTGGTTCTTACCTTCGCCTCCAGTACGGATTCATTGAACTTAATGCCGTTCATACTCAGGTTCTTACGCTCATTGTCGTAGATTTTCGCCTCAATCGCATCGAGGGAGAGTTTTGCATCTGCGACTTCGCGTTCTGCCCGCGCCAGCTTAGAGCCGTACTCCATCAACAGGCGCGGTTGCTGACGCCAGACTTCCTCAAGATTGTCGCGGTCGAACTCCAGATCGGACATGATTTTTTCGTAGATATCGGTGCTCATGGTGTTAATTGCCTGCTTATTTATATATATCAATTTTATCATAGTGGCAGCAGGCGGTGGAGATTATGACACGATGAAATGGAGGTTATGAGATAGGCAAGCCAGTGAAAAATCAGGTGGTTCTGGTACTCTATGCGCCGTTAAAAGCTGGCCGTAGACAGCGTGCGACAACAGGGCGGGGACATGGACGGATGAATTTCATTCGCCGTTGACAGATGTCAACGCTGGTAATAGTATAATATTGTCGGAGGCGAATGAAGAAACATTCGAACAAGCACATTCAAGCGGCCATTGAATATGCTTTAGACCAAGGCTGGGTTTGGGTTGCACCGGGCGATTCTGCTCACTGCTTTTGCAGGTTGCGTTGTGGCAATCCAGAAGGTGAACACCGAGATCACCAAATGAGTGTATGGTCGACGCCGAAAAGTGCTGAAAACCATGCCAAGCGAATCATAAGCACCGTAAAACACTGCAAGTGATTTTGCCCGGTAAGGAGTGGCGACAACCGCTCCTTACCGAATATAAGAGAATACTCTGAATACTAAACGAAGAGGTACTATGGCGCTTTATAACTTCACTCTGACACTCTCAGGCGTAACGTATGAGACCGAAGGACTGGAAGACGCGCTGTACGAAAGCGGCTGTGACGATGCGCTGATTTGCGCATATGGAAACTCCGTCTATGTTGAGTTCGACCGCGAAGCTGAATCGCTGGATGCAGCTATTGCATCAGCGGTCGACAATATCGAATCAGCCGGAATCGGCGCTATTGTTGAATCTGTCGACTCTGCCCTTGTAGGCTTGAGCGACATTGCAGAAATAACAGAAATGTCTCGCCAGGCGATTGCGATGCTGAAAGATGGCACCCGCGGTAGCGGCGACTTCCCTTGCCCAGTCCAACGCATTAAAGGCCAATCTCCACTCTGGGATTGGGCTGATGTAGCCGAATGGCTACTAAAGAACGGTCGATTAAAAGAAGACAGCAACTTGGTAAATAACGCTCGTGTGCTGAGTAAATGGAACCTTGCCTTACGTGCAAGCGCTTCAAAAGATTTTCAAGAAGTTGAGTCGATCGCGGTAGCACTTATCGCACGTCGACGTCATCACGCCGAATGCGCATAAAGCAAAACCCGCCAATCGGCGGGTTTTGCTTTATGCGACTTTCTTACCAAAAATGTTGGATAGCGTGACTCTGGTCTGGCGTTTCAGCCTGTACTGTCTCACATCGCCAATCTTGTTCACTTCCATAAACTCTTTGGCCACCTTCAGTACCAGCCGATTGCGGAACACTTTGAACGCCTCCAGCTGTTCCTCTGGGTTATCCGATTCGTAGATCTCCAGCAGATGCTGGCACGCCTTCGGATCTTGCGTTTTAAGCGCCAGCGCTCTGGCACATTTACGCAGACGACTGATTCTATCGGCGCCATCCAGCCCGGCGAACGCCAGCGCCAAATCTAACGTGACCGGGCAGTCGATGATTTCCCAGAACTGCGACCGCATGGTGGCCGCAACTGCTTTATCCTGAAAATCCGCTGGGATAGCCGCCAGCGCTTGTGCAATCTTCTGTGCCTCGTTCATGGTGTTCTCTTTAATCATTTGCTAATAGTCTCCGCTACCTCTGCCAGAATTGCTTCCAGCTTTTCGCCTTCTTCTGGGCGAAAGTACAAAATGTTCGGGTTAAATCCGTAGAAAACGGTCACATCCAGCTCTGGCAGATACTCTTTGCGTCCAACCAGGTCGGATGGTTTGCTCTTGTTGTTGAAGAGTGACGTCGCCCGGCTGCCACACGTCAGCACATAGGTCGGACGCACCAGATTGATCTCTTCACGCATAAAGTCGGTGAACTGGCCGATCTCGTCTTTGGTGTAGTCCTTCTCTTTGTCCTTCACCTTTTTGCACACGCCGGTGACGTAGAGATCGCCCATGCGCAGATCGCCTGCAGTAAGCAACTTCGCCTTAAAGTCGTCGTAGCCGTTCTCCATGAAGTAACCGGTACGCCCATCATTGCCGTTCGCGTTGTCCAGAATGACCATGATTTTCGGCTTAATGCCAATGCTTGGGCGGATCAGGTCGTCTCCCAGACCCATTTCGGCCGCCATGCGAGTCATCAGTACATTCACTTCGGCAGAGCGCTTAGGGTTCATCTCGAACGGTCGAGAGGCTTTTACAGCGTCGATCACCAGATTGCCCATCAACTCTGCCTGGTCGCGCAGTCGTTCCGGATCTGTCGCTGGCAGACTGCCAGGCTCAATCGATGCGAACGCACCAACTTTTTGCAGTGACTCGCGTACCCGGCTGTTACACGCACGCTTCTCGACCGCTTCCTCAAATTGCTCAAGTGACTCGAATTTGCCGCCAACTTTCTCACGCGCTCTCATGATGGCCTGGCAACCATTCTCAGAGCAGCCTTTCACAGCAGAGAATGGCGCATACAGTACCTGGCTGCCGTCTTCCAGCGTGCGGATCTCAATTCGGTTAGATGACACGTTAACATCTGGTGGCAATACGCGAATGCCATAGGTCAGCGCATCCTTAACCAGCCCCTGGTGCTTATCCTCGCCCAGAATGGTGAGCGCAGCAGCGAAGAACTCAGCAGGGTAATGTGTCTTTAACCACATAGACTGATAGCTGATTAAAGAATAAGCAACACTGTGTGATTTGTTGAAGGCATATCCACCGAACTTCTCAAAGGCGTCCCATATTTCTTGGGCTTTCTCAGGGCTAAGACCTTCCTGCTCGGAAATAACTTTTGCAATTTTCATGTGTTTTTCCCGTCGTTATCTTCAAATGCTTGCTTTTTTTAAGATATTTGCGATTTGAGTGTTAGAGATGCCGAATTTTTCTCGCAACTTTTCATAGGTTGCGCCAGCCTTGCGCAAGGCGACCAGCTCAGCTCTTGCTTCGGCATCCAGCTTTTTGGATGCTCTCGAGACAACGATCGGCCCACCAACACGTGCCCATTTCTTCCCGGTGACGATATGGTGAATATAAAGCTCCGTTAAACCATATTCGGCCGCGAGATCTTTGTTCAGAGCGCCCTCTGACTTTTTAATGCGAATAGCAATGACGACTTCGTTGGTTAGCTTGGCGTTGTAGCGCCTCTCACCAAACTCAACGGTATCGTGTGCAATGGCGTCAGCCATGTTGTCGACTTGAGTACCATACGCGAGATTGAAGGGCGCATTGTTTGATGGTTTTCCGTCAAGATGACGAATAAGTAAGCCTTCTGGTCGTTCTCCGTGGAATGCAGTTGCTACCAGATAATGAACTGTGCGGTCGCATTTGACGCCGTTGACGCTTAGTTTCACACCCAGATGTCCAAAATCATTGATTACGCGAGGTTTGAGGATTTGCCCCTTCTTCACCCATTCGCCCCCTTTGGGGGATGTTTGTATAACATCTAATGAGCGAATGCGCCCTAAACTGGATGCTTCGTAATAACCTTCAAATTCAGGAATAGATTTCCAAACTTCTTCCACCGTCAAACTCCAAAATCAACAATATCAGCGTTGTCACTCATCGCTTCGTCATAGGTTCTGCGTTTGCCGTCAGAGCACATCAGCTTTGCCTTTTTGTGGACTTCTACTGTGCTTCCGTCTTCAAGTGACAGTGTCACCCAGCCTGCTTGCGCTCGTTCTACAAAATCGCTGCCGATCGCTTTCATCTTTTCCATGTTCTTCTTACCGATGGCGGAACGCAGAGCATCAGCCTCCGCCATAGAGAATCCAGCGAGCACACGAGAGCTTTTCATAATTTGCTCTTGATAGAGTAAAACGCCGTTAGTTTCTTTGGTTGTTTCCTCAAGACGAGGATGAATTGAATGTGGAGCCATGAAGCCTTTGGCCACGGAGACATAGTCGTCCAACATGCCGGATTGGATCGGGCCAGGTCGGAAGAGTGCGGTCGTGGCGACAACGGTTTTGAAGCTCATTGGCTCAATGCCACCGCCCAGATCTTTAAGCAGCTTGCGCATGGGGCCGGACTCCAGCTGGAATACGCCCTGCGTGTACCCTGCAGCGAACCCATCCAGAACCTTGCGATCGTCCAGTGGGATAGCATCGAGATTGATGTCTTCCCCGGTACTCTCTTTGATGTAGCGTTTCGCGCTATCCAGCAGATCGAGCGTTGCCAGACCGAGAACGTCCAGCTTAATCAGCCCCATCGCCTCGCAGTAACGTTTATCGAACGCAATACAGCGAGCATTGCCACGCAGCTCGACGGGCGTGCGCTCTACCAATGGAACACCAGCGACGATCATCCCCGCAGCGTGACGACCAAAACCACGCATCAGGCTTTGCAGCTTACACGCCGCTTTGAACGCTTCCGGGTTTTTCGTGGCGTATTTGTCCAGGCTGGCCAGTTGCTCGCGCAGCTCTTCCAGCGACAGGCTATCGTCTTCAAGATTCTTGAACTCTTTGGATACCGCCATATCCGCAGCGTCGACACCGTAAATACGAGCAGTGTCACGCAGCGCCGAAGCAGCGCCCAGATAGGTGAAGTTCGGAATACCGGCAACGTAATCTTCGCCATAGCGTTCATTCAGATACTCGATCACCTCATGACGACGTGCCTGGCTGAAGTCCAAATCCGCATCCGGTAAGTCGAGACGTTCAGGGTTGATGAAACGCTCAAACAGAAGACCGTGACGGATAGGATCGACGTTGGTTATACCTATGCACCACGCCACCAGAGAACCGGCAGAGGAACCACGACCTGGCCCGACAGGAATGCCAGTTTCACGGCTGTGATTCATCAGGTCGCGCACCATCAGGAAGTAGCCGCAGAAGCCCAGACGGGTCAGCGTGTCCATTTCGTACTTCAGGCGATCAACATACACACGGTGGTCAGAAGCCGGTGGTGTGTAGCCAAACTCTTTGGTAGTAAGACGCTTGCGCAGCCCCGCGACAGCCAGCTTCATCAGCGTTGCAGGCTCGTCGTCTGCCATCTTGGGTAGTGCTGGTGGCAATTCATGCCAGCGCCATGTGCAGGCTTCAATAATGGTGTCCTGCGTTGTTGAGGCCATTGCAGCTGTTACCGGCACATCCATTCGAACGGAGAAGGCTTTCAGTGCTTCAAGGAGATGGCGGCGACCATTAACGGCGTTATCTCGCTGGTGGGGAATACGCAGACGATGCGGCTGGTCTATTTTGATGTTGTTCGTAACCATGTGTGCAATGTCTTTAATGTCAGCGTCGTCGACCGCTTCGTAATAAGCGGGATAGAACGCCACTGGCTCTATTTTCAGTGCGCTCGCCACTTTCATCGCCCGGACGTTAATCTGGTCGTAGAATGGGGTAGGGTGCGGATAAACCACGCTGTAGAAGTTATCGCGTCCTCCAGCTGTCACCAGCGTCCCGATAATCTTTGCGAAGTCCCGGCGCTGGAATACACTGCCAATGTCGGACGTCAGCAGGATGATGTTGCCTTTGGCATATGCGGCCGCCAGCTGGTCGAGTGCCAGACGCGGGACAAAATAGAATTGCTCGCGCTTGTTCGCAAAGGTCATCAGTTCGCACACGTCGCGATAACCTTGCTCATTCTTTATCAGTGCCGTGAAGCAGTAGCTGCGATTACGTACCAATGATTCCATACATCCCCCTGACTCTTTCGCAAGGCGGGCGCGGTGCTCGTATGTCGGATCGTCGACAACATTCAGCTTAACGCCACAAATAACCGCCATGTCGTCGCCAGCGGCACGTTGCAGGGGGATCACACTGGCAATGTTCATGCTGTCAGCGGAAATGACAGCGGTGTAGCCAGCGTCTCTCGCGATTTTCACCGCGTTTTCTGCTTTTAGAGCCGACTCTCCCAGGGAGAAGTCAGTTCTGACCATCAGAGCCTTCATGTGTTTTTACCTTTCTGGTTTTCTTGATTTTGTCATTGGGGAAGCCAACGAACTTCCCATACATCGAAATCGCAACCTCTTTGGCTGACTGGTGGCACTCGGGCCTATCCGGACACGCCAGACAAGCCCGGCCAGTTTCAGACGCTGCGATAAGAGAGCCGAAACATCCTTTACGCACGATTAACCGAAGATCTTCTGAACCACTTCACGCGCTGCCTGTGCAGACGTGGATGGAAGTTTATTGATAAACGACTTTTCGATGCCGGCAGAGAAATCACCGCGCATCATTCCGATTTTTGCGGACAGCAGCAGCTCGCGAGGGCCGATTGGCTGGCTGATCAGATGCTGTTCATAACCTTCACGGACAAGGTTCGCGAATTTCACCATCTTCTCGGCGTATTCGCGGATGACGCCAGCCTCAGCCAGCATGTTGACTTCAGCCTTAGTGCTCATGTACTTCACGTTCGAAACAATGCCGAAGCGCGAGAAGTTCGCCGCGTTCTGGATGTTCGTTCCTTGATAGAGACCCGTTTCGTCGCCAGAGCCGTTAGTGTTGCCAGTGCCAATGAAGGCAAAGCGTTTATGCGGAGTGATACGGCGCCAGTCCGGAGTTGCCTCTTTGATGATCAGCGGCTCTCCTTCAAGAACTGGCTGGTACACACCCAGAATCTGCGGGAACGCAAAGTCATATTCATCAGCGAGGTACACCCAGCCATTTTTCATCGCCAGCGCCAGCAAACCCGGCTCGAAGTAGGTGGAGCCATCGCGAGCGAGGATCTGGCCTGTAACGTGTGCTTCTTCCATAGACGCCGTATGCTGGGCGCGGATCAGTGGTCGATTCAGCAGAGCGCATAGCTGCGTAGGAAGAGAAGATTTACCGGTTCCTGCATGACCCCAGAGATAGCCTGGGATTCCGATTTCCAGCATCATGAAGATGTCTTTAATCAGGTCGAAGTCGCCATACACATAGTTCTTCTTCGCTTCCGGTACGAACTCCGGATATGGCGTGTTGACGTTGACTGTCACCTGTAGTGGTTTTCCGCGTGGCGTTCCCAGCTCTTTGATCGTTACGCCAAGCAGCTCGTGCGCGGCCACCAGTTCGGTCTTGTATTCGACCGTTCCTGCGTAGCCCGGATGTGCGCTAATGTCCGCCACTTTTCCTTCACCTGAATGCTTTTCGGCACGCTTCTCATTGAGTTTGGCCAGTGCCGTGCGAGAGATCGTTGGTTCATCCGGAAACGCAGTGGTGTACATTTTCACCACCTCGTCCACGTCTATACCTTTCGCGGACTCAGGAATGTTCTCGCAGCGGCCCATAGAGATATGGGATTTCAGGTAATGAAAGGATTTGCCACACCACTTGCAGACGATGGCTTCCGGCAAATGTTCTTCTTGCTGTAGTGCAGTAGCGGTCATGTGTTTTTCCTTACTGTTTGTCGTTCGTGGGGTATATCTTATATAAATATATTAGGCTGTATGGTAAGTGATTACTTATTTTTACGGGTAAAACAATTACCCAAGAATGATACGAGATAGCTCAGTGACGACTGACGGCCCTAACTCTTCTACGCTGTTTACCAGTGCGTAATTTTTGTAGTAACGCCGTGGTGCGTCAGTCAGAACGCCGATAGCCATCAAATCGATGTCACTCAACGTCTCAATTTCTTTGGTGACGGTTCGCAAATGCTGATGGAACCCATCGCCTGCAGCACATGGCGCCCCGTCGCTCATAACCAGCATGATCTTCTTGTCCTCCATTCGCCCTGCAAACAGAGTCGCCAGCTGCGCGACGCTCTCACCATCGACGTTATTGAGCAGGGGGAACGTCTCACACACGCAGCCCATGCGGGCGCGGATCTCTGGAGAGTTAGCTTTCTCATTCCAGTTTTTGATAATGGGCAGCATTAGCGCCTCGAAACGAGTAAACCCGCGCTTCGACATGGTTTCATAATCCGGACTACCAAACGTGGTAAAGCCGGTGATGATGTTAGGCACATTGATACGATCCAGAGCATCCGCAATGGTGTAGGCGCTGGCGAGTGCCAGTTGAATCTTCCTGCCGCCCATTGAGCCGGACAAGTCGATCACCTGCTGGACGCACGCGTTCACGGCTCTGTGGTCTTCTTTCTTGCGGAATACGCGGTCGTCGTTCATTGCCAGACGATACAGGTTCGCGCCATGTATCCGCCCACGTCTCTGGCCTGGGATAAACTGAACTCGGTTGCGGCTGGCGATAGCTCGCTCCAGGTCTTTGGCCAGAGTCGAAGAAACGCCTGCTGACAGATGTTTTTCGATTTTCAGTTCAAAGAGCTTTCTGCCTTCCGGAACCATGCGGTAGCGATCGACCGGTGAGTGCATTGGGATTGCGCCGAACGTCTTTCTGGTGCGCTTTACATGCTCTTCAGCCTCATCAATCAACCCGATAAAGTCGTATGAACGATCGTATGGGCGATACTCAGAAAGTGAGGTACTCATAAGCTCTTTGCTGATGGTGGCCGACAGCGCGTCTTCGGTCATTTCGCCTGTTCCGTCTTCCATCTCGTCGAGCGCCTTGAGTGCTTCCTCCAGAGTCATTTCATCCGGAGCGGGAACAAAACCTGACTCACTGTCTTCAGGCGCTTCCGCGGCATCTTCATTTTCTTTGCCTTCGCCGTCTGTGTGATCGGCTGCGTCATCTTCCTCTTCTCCTTCTCCTTCGGACTCCCCGTGACCAGCATCAGAGTCTTCGCCGTCATCACCATCGCCATCGTCGCCAGAGCCATAACCATCGGAGTCATCGGCGTCTTCGCGAATGCCATCACCAAGCGTTGGAGAGCCAGTGTCATCACTACTACCTTCGTCATCAGAATCACCTGATTCCATGCCGGCATCATCGGATTCTGGGGTGTCTCCTGATTCCTCTTCGCCTGCTTCTGTATATTTACTATCACTAATTTCTTTATCTTCTGTAGGTAAGTCCATATCTACTGATTCAGGCAAATCAGAATCCCCAGACTCTTCCTCTTCTGAGGCATCATCTTCTTGTTCTTCCTTGTCGTCGTCTTCGCCTTTGGTACGCTTTGGTGCTGATTCACTATGAGTCGGTTCATCACCGGCTTCTGGGGTTTCCTCTGACTCGTCCTCACTCTTCGACGGCTTCCTAGCAGACGATTTCAGCTCTGGTAATTTGCCCTCTGGCTTGTCTTTCATATCCTGCATGATTTGGGCGATAGCAGCTGCGACCTTCACACAGTCTTCTGTGTTCGACATATTGCGAACGGCCACGTCGATCCCATGCTCTTTGAGCAAGGCTACAGGCTTATCGATGAGGTGCCAGTGTACTTCCATAAAGTCGATGAAAGGGCTTTGGCCATCCCAGGCGCGGACGACCGGGCAAAGGAAGAATTTCAGGAACAATTCACGCTGGTTGCCGTGGCAGATTGAAACCGCCTCAGACACTTTGCCCTTGAAGTATTTGTCGATCACCAGGTTCTGTGTGGCCAGCAAATTGCGACGAGTTCCGTTGAATACCTGTCCCATTCTGCGTTCAATAAAAACGTCTTCCAGCGCGTTCCAAAGCCCGGTAGACTGAGCCTTTCCTTTCTCGCGCATCTTCATTGCGACTTTCGGATCAGTAAAGAGGATATGGGCTACCTCATGGTCGAGAAAACCACGCACTGCGTTCATGAGGGTTGGCGATGCGTCGTCAGGTATAGATGGGATATTTACCAGCACTGGTTCGCCGCGCCGGTTGTAGCGGACATATGCTTCATTGCCTCGCTCTGCAACAGGTATCTGTTTACCTGAAAGCATCGCTACAACTCGTTTTACGCAGTCGCGGAAGTCCTGTACCTCTTTCAGCACAGATCTGGTCATGGCTTTGGGCATGAGATTTTCCTTGTTATTAAAACAATTTGTTTTCTGATGTGCGTAATTTATCACTGTACGAACAGGCGACTAAGCTGTTCGTACAGGCTTCTATCGGCAGGAATGTGTTTTAAATGGTTCTCACGGCAAGAGAGCCGCAACCAGTATTGATGAGAGTGAAATGTTTATTTTTTAGCTCAAAAGTGAAAACCGTCGTATCAACCATCTCCACGGGAAGCTCTTCGGATTCCAATTCCGTCAGGATCGTCGCCACGCCATCCAGTCCAATCGCATACGCGTGTCCAACCTCAAGGGCGGTCAATTTAGAAGTTATATTTTTCATTTCATATCATCCAACTGAACACATTTGAAAGTTTGGCAATACTACTACCTATTGTATCAATATGGAATGCATCTATATCAGATACGTCTTACTTTTGTCTGTAAGCTAATAGTGACAAATTGCCTAAAAAACATAGTATAATAGCGGTGTTCCAGGGACTTAGTACCTATCGAAATTAAATAGATAAGTCTTTACAACCCTGGCCTTTGCTGTAATATCAGTAAGCACTTACCAGAGATAAACAAAACACGCAAGGTTCACTACATGGCTACCAACGAAACAGAGATCAAACAAGGTCGCTACGCAGCTTACATTGACTCGTTAATCACAATCTCGCCTAAAAGTCAGGCCACCATTGCCAAAGAGGTTGGGTACAAGAACGCCAACAACCTCTCCCTCATTAAAAGTGGCAAAATCCCTCTGCCGGTAGATAAAGTTCGAGCTTTAGCTAAAGCGCTGGATGCAGACCCGGTTCGACTGATGCTGATGGTTCTGGAAGAACGCCACCCTGAGTTACTCGAATTTTTTCGCGAAGAGGGAACTGCGCCTCTCTCCGCTGATGAAAAACTTGTTCTAGAAGCGTTCCGTAACCGTTTTAACGGTCAGCAGGGCGCATCAGAAAAGGTGGTCGAGGCCATCAAGTCACTGTGAGAAATTTACACGAATAAGCTCGGTGGCTAGACGATCTCCCTTGAATTTGTGGTCTATCTCGTCTAAGTCTGTTTGATTAACGATAGATGCGATGTACGCTGAGAAATTGTTCAAGGCGTCTCGCATCTCATCCATATAATCGTGGCGATCATAGACGCGATCTATCCCTTCAAGGCTGTGGTTCATAATCTTACGAGCAACTTCCTGATTGATCCCCAGCGCGGGGAAATAACTACGCGCTGTACGTCTCAGGTCGCGTGGAGTAAATGACTCAACCTCCATCAACTCAGGTCGTTCTAGTATCCTTCTCAGTGCCTGGGCGATGGCCACCTTAGACATTGGCGTATCCACGCCCTTCTTCTTATTCGAAGGAACGAGCCACTGGCTGCCTTTCCCGTACTCGAACAACTCTTCCACGCATTGACGCATCAATGGGCTTAACGGCAGCGCGTGCTGTCTGGCTGATTTGTTTCGCGTACCTTGATTCCATACATCACGTTGAAGGTTGAACTCATCCTTTCTGGCCCGGAGCACTTCATCGGGTCGTCTGGCAGCAACAAGACAGAGCCTGGCCGCCCACTTTGTGCCTTCGCACACATTGAAGTAATCCCAGACGTTCCAGAATACCCAGACCTCGGCGTCGGTCAGCTTACGTTCGCGCGGTACTGGCTTTGCGCCACCGGCAACTCTGTTGAGCGACATATCATTCAACGGTGATGTATCAATCAGCCCCTGAAAGGCGCACCAGCTCAGGAACTGTTTCATCAGGGAGAACACACGTCTGCCCTGGACGATCTTGCCTTCCAGTATCAGCGGGTTCACCAGCTGGTTGACCATGACCCTACTTATATCACTTACCTTTACATCAGAGATATGCGGCATTACATGTATCAAAACACAATGAACGGCTATTTCAGGTCGACGTCTCGTTATCAGTAAAGATAAGCGAGTGAATAACATGAAGGCGGAAGAAAACGACATGTCTCCGTCGAATTTGGCGGTCGACACTGCCGACAAACCGGAAGCGCGTTCGAGGTACTCGATGGCTTCCCGAGAGGTGTTTTCTGCTGCGCGTGCTTTATCAAAGGTGTTTTTCATCGTCCACTCACTGAGTGAAGCCCTTTTTACTGTATGTATAAACAGTATATTAGGCATAAGTTTTTGTATGATCAACCATAAAATAGCCTGTTTTGTACAATGATTCCATACTTAATAGGTATGGAATCATTAGAGGGCGATTTCTTTAAATCTGAGAAACAAGCAAGATGATTTTAGCGCTTGTGAAAATCTTCAGCGCAGGCCGAAAAGTGGGAGATTAACTGTGTGTTGGCGGCGCTCATGAGATCGTGTGCAGGGGTAACAAGCGCGAGTATGGAGTACCTATCCGGATGCCACAAATACTGTGCATAAACTAAATAAGTATTACTCTTCTTCTGCCGATCTGGAGTGCGAGGTGGCCAGGGCTGTTCGTCGGGTAGCTTGATGTGGATGCGAGCGAGTTGAGCGTCTACGGCATAAGGTGGAAAAGTGAAGACGGCGTCATTGCCGAAGATATCCGTTGTGGCGTTGTGCTCCTTGCAGTAAATAAATTCGTCTATGAGCTGCTGTTCCAATCCAGGGAACTTATTGAAAGTGGGGTCTAAAAATTCGGCGCGTGTATCGGGGTTTATCTCGACAATCAGAGCCATTTGGTCGAAGCCTCTGTGCCACTGGCGGCCAGAACAGCAAGAGCCGCATGGCTAATTTCTGATTCGCGAAGAGGGCTAACTGTCAGGATCTGATTAACCAGATTATCGAGATTTTTAGCCCCGTGACGCATCTCAGCGACAGCCCTGCATAGCTTGTATTCAGTGGAGTTTTTGTCGTAAGACCGGATGATAGACATCTCTGGTAATGCCTGGAATAAGAACTCGGCCATTGCCAGGGAGCCTATTACATCAGCACGCAAGCCTTCTGCGGCAAACTTTGCCTGCTCAAAATCATGTTCTGCCAGCGCATCCAGCCTGGCGTAAATTTCACGGCCATCAGCGGTGATTTCCTGGATTTTGCCCACACTTTCGCGCAGTTCTGCGAGAGATGGTGCGCTCGCACCTGAAGTAATAGCGCTGCGTTCATCGGTGTGATCTTTGGCATAAGATCCTTGTGACAGGCTGCTTAGTGCCAGTGCCACAACCATTGCGATTTTGGTGATTGAGTCTTTCATGATTTATCTGCCTGCTTTTTGCTGGCTCGTAACTAAGTGTACGCGTTCCCTGAAACTGCGACAAACAGAAACGGCCCCAAAAGGAGCCGTATTGTATTACAGGGTGCTCGCAAAAGCAGCAAATTCCGTATAACCCCCGATAGGTTCGCCATTTACGAACACTTGCGGTATGGTCTCCACCGGCTTGCCAACCAGGTCGCTCAACTTCTCTTTGTTGATCCCGGCAGACACAATATCGATGTATTCGTAATCGCCAAAGCCGTGGACGTACAGCTGCTTCGCCAGCTCGACCGCACGTTTGCAGTATGAGCAATTATCGCGTCCGTAGATAACGACCTTCATCACTTCACCTCGTGCAACTGCTGCTTGAGAAGATAGCCTTCCAGGGGCCAGATTTTGGCAATCGCGTTCTGGCGTGCAATTTTACGTCCGATCTCCGGATCAAAGTTCTCCGGGCTGGCGCACGCAGACTCGCCGGTTACGGTGTAGCCGTTCTCCAGCACAAGAACGCAGAAGGTCAGCAGTTCGAGTGATTGCGGGGCCGGTTCAGGTTCTTCCTGTTGCAACCATAACGGGGAGCTGCGATATCCATCCGCGCCGGTAAAGTAAAACTCGCCTGAGATAACGGCTTCAATGCGTTCCGGGGTAACACGCGCGGCCGTTTTGCCTTTGGCCACAATCTCTTTTTCGATATCCATATCGGTCATTTTGGTTTCCTTACGTTAAAAACGAGCGATCCGGGCACGAAGAATCAGGTCATACGCCTTCATTGTGTCCAGCTGCTTAATGAGGATGATGCGGTCGACATACAGCAGGCGAGCAAATTCGTCGCCGGCAATGTACGCCTCCAGTTCTTTGATGCGGCCACACAGTTCTTCGCGTTCATCCATGACACGTTTCTGGTGTGGCAGGTACTCTTTGGTCATTGGCTTTCCCTTACTGATAGGCTTCCAGTGCGACTTTGCATAGTTCAGAACGAACACAGTCTTCGGTCGCAAACTCAATAAGGCCAACATGGGCAGAAGGTTTAAAACGCTCCAGCGCATCTTCCAGACCGGACTTCACATTGCCAGGCAGGTCGCATTGCGTCACGTCTCCATTCACAATGACGGTTACGTTCTCGCCCATACGGGTCAGGAACATTTTCATTTGTGACGCTGTAACGTTTTGCGCCTCATCGAGAATGACTACAGCGTTCTCGAACGTGCGCCCACGCATGTAAGCGAAGGGGGCAATCTCTACTTTGGCCACCTCTGGCTTTAAGCAATATTCAAGGAATGATCCACCCAATCGCTTCTGTAGCACGTCATAGACGGGCCGAAAGAACGGGGCAAACTTCTCGCTCATGTCGCCCGGGAGGAAGCCCAGATCTTCTTCTGCTTGCAATACCGGACGTGTCACGATGATCTTCCCGACTTCCTTATCCAGAAGACGCTGCGCTGCGATGGCAGCAGCCAGGTAGGTTTTGCCGCAACCGGCTTCGCCAGTGGCGAACGTCAGCGGTTTGGTATCGAGAGAGATAAGATAGTGGGCCTGGGCCTCGTTACGCGCTTCGATGGGAGAGTTGTCGCGTTTAGGTTTTGGTGGCGCAGCCAGCTCGTCAACGATGATTGTGTCAATTTCGTAGCCGTGGATGCGTGGTTTTGACTTCAGTGCCTGACGAGCTGCGCGACGCGCCTGTTTACGTTTGTTTCCCATATTGAGTCCTTTCAAGTGAGTCACTGAAAGAACTATACCTGTAAATAATAGGTAAGTCATTACCTATTATTTGTGATTCTGGACATCCCATCCAACGGCTTATGCTTCATGTTGCTTTTTGAGATCGCTTCTAGCATAGCTCCACTCAATAATGTTGTCGGGTCGTTGCTGATCGAAAAGGATTCGGGATTCAATACCATTACCTAAAAAACTGGTATGCCCATCTACGTAAGAAGCGATCCCTTGCGAACCAACATGAAGAATATTTTCTAATGGTTGCTTTGTTCTTGCCGTATTGCTAAGGAGAAATAAACCTGGGTACGTTTTGTTAGCACGGTGAAAAAAAAGTTCATTGTCAAAACACATGACGATGATTATTTGTCCCGACATGAGATCGGAGAGCATTTCAGTTGGCAGATGCAAACTCATAAATGGCCGAGACAAAGGGTCAAAAAATGAATCGTTTATATTCACAACAGGGCTTTTTATACCGAGACTATCCATCCATCCATTGAAGGCAACAAAGCCCATTTTAGAATCACGGTACATACCTAAGAACAAACATTCATCAATAGTATCAATAGCCCAATTCTTTCCTCCGCGAATAATCTCCCACATTTTAACTAAGCGGTGGGTATAAAACTCAGATGGATGATCTATCTCATCGATTTTAACTTTAGACTGATGAAGGTTGTCAAAGCCCTCGCCAGTATTAATCGCCTCCAGCACATTCATGCCACGGACGATTTGCCTTTTTATGCGATTAAATTGCTTAACATCATTTTCAGGCATATTGTTAATGAAGTTTTCTTCAAAGTGCGGACACTCTGAGATAACAGAAAATTCGGCAGCTTCATAAAGCTCATTATTCTTTTTACCTGTTTTAACTTCCACGAGCTGGAAGCCATCCAGTGGATTAAAGGTGACTAAATCCCCCACATGAACAAATGTACTCATGTCAGAGACAATCGCTACGGCGTGTTTGTCCTGATTGATAAGATCGGCTGCGACCATAGAATCAATTATGTTATCTTCTGATAGATTGTCATTGCCTGTATTAATAGGTAAACGCCGCAAACTAGAGTGATCCTCATCAAGTATGCTCCAAATTAGTGAGTCAATACAACGGCGAAGAATAAGAATTTCAAATTTTTTTAAATTTATTTCATCAATACACTTTTCTTTCTTTTCTTTATCCTTGTTTCGATGATGATCTTTTTTTTCAACTTCCAATCTTTTTATATCTCGCAACCGAAAAATAATCTCAAAAGATATAAGTTTCTGTGCGTCTTTCCAATTTTTGAGACAGGTTTCATACTCTGCAAGAAAACTTTCATCATTGGAAGGTTGTTCTTGAATTGGATCTTCCCCCCTTATCATTTTGGCAAGTGAATGCAGTTGAGATACAAAATGAGGTGACAAAATTGTCCAAAACTCTCTAAACGGTTTGTATTTTTCAATAAAAGTTGATTCGTCAGTATAATTTATCATAACTAAACTGCCTCTTATCTATTTTTCTTAAAGTACAAACTACCAGACTTATTTTTACACAATTATAATTATAATGTGAAGTCTCATTCAGATATCTTCATACTGCACGTAAGAAATATTTGAGTCTCTGACATCATAATCTTCTAAGCTGCCTGACTTTTCCTCACCTCTATATAAAGCAACTATCCATCGAGCATTTTCTTGGATGCTTTTATTTATTTCAGCGAAGTATTCACCGTCAACTTCGGCAAGCGAATGGCCTAAAATAATGACCTCATCCACATTTTTAAGCGACGAAAAAAAAACGCTCTCTTCTTTAATTATGTTTTCGCTGGGCTTGAATGTATTACCGAAGTATTCGTCTATGCTGTCGTATGCCTCTGCTATTCTTGTATCTTGATCCGGCCCTATATATGGATTTAGTGACTTTTCAACCCTAAAACTGTGACCTAGTATGAGATCGTCATCGTAAATACAATTGCCGTGAATATGTATGATTTGCGCGTCTGGAACGGCATAGATCTGCTGCAAGGTATTTGTATAATTAAATGAAAAATAGAGACTTTCTCTTGGTATAGGCGGGATGTATTGCTCAGAATTGCAAGCATCGGCTATGTTAATCCCTTTAACCCAATCAGCGAATTGCTCCTTCAAGCGAGCTGACAGCATCCGTGTGATTTTATCTACTTCATATTGGTAATCGTGATGATAGGCATCGCTCCAATCATCGGTATTGTACGAAGCCAAAAACATCTCACTGTTTTGAAGGATAAGCTCATAATCAATTGCACCTAAAGCACTTTCTAACTCGTTCCACTCGTCTCCAGCAGGCAGGTATTCTTCTATCGCGTCATATAGTTCTTGGTCATGTTTTGCTACATACGACTTAAAGTGCTTGTATCCTGTTGGCAAGCCATGTCGAATATCAAATCCGTTTCCTATTATGTAAAGCCTCATCGTTTTTCCCTTAGTCGAATGGTAAAAAGATACTAACCGACTAAAGAAAAACATAAAACCAAAAGTCGCTATCAAATACAACCATGACGACCAGCCTCCAGAGACGCAAAAAAGGGGCCGAAGCCCCTTTGGAATTTGCGCTAAAAAGTGTTGATACAATGCTAGGAATCAATGGTTAAGAACGTCTGCCGTGTCTATCACAGCGCTGAACGGTCTGGCGACATTTGCGGAGTCTTTCCGTTCGGACGGTGGTGGCGAACTCCAAACCGTTCAGCGCTGTGTTGGCGATGGTGGGTGGACTCGAACCACCGACCAGTTGATTAACAGTCAACCGCTCTACCACTGAGCTACACCATCATTTTTCGCGGCGGTACTTGTTCGTGGACAACCAGGCAACCAAGAACTTTCCCGCAACTTGCACTTTACGTTAGTGCCAGACGAGGCTTGTGGCTCGCTCACATAGAGCGAAGATCTGGAATCCTTCTCGGCGGTTGATGGCCGCCAGACTCTTCGATCTTATTGGATGTATGGAATCATCCATGTTGTGAAACCAGGGGCTACATAGGCAACAATGATTTCACCAGAGGGTTAAAGAATCCTGCTTTCACAACGTTGAGGCCACTGAACCGATTTATGTTCGACCCAACATATTGATCAGTCACTACAGCTCTGTGGAATCACCTGTATGATTAAAAGAAAACAGTGACCTCAACGTTGTGCGCTGGCTAACCAAGCCAGCCGGGTTACGTCGCCGCTTTTAACCCAAGATCAAACGACATAAGTAATGGAAATGACGTAACAGGATGGACGGTCAGCTGGCTGAAACCGGGATGATGGAATGGAATGAGGAAAACCAACCGCCCATCCTGTTACTTCATCGAATAGGGCATGGGTGGTGCAACATGCCCTATCCTGCGTTCTGCAATCACACTCGCTCAGTGTGTCCCATTTTGGTGACGAGGCTGGAAACTGACCTCGCTGGTGTTTGGCTTCTTAGGCTACTGCCAGGTACGTATCTTCGTTTGCAGTTATATTTAACGTTCAAACAGTCGCGTCTCAACGAAAACAAGTGAATCTTATACATATAAGATAAGTAAGTAAATACTTATTTTTCTGTAACTCGTTCAGTTGCTATCTTTTTGATCAAACTCACCTTCTGTTCCGGCGTTCTCGTGATGATGGCCGTAAAACGCTTCGCTTGAATAGTGATAGTTTCGTTCTCCTTCAGTTCGCCGTAGTGGGTCTCCAGCAGAGAACCCAGGCGCCACAGACCGTCGTCTATGCGTTTATGGCTGGCAAATCTGATCAGCAGTAGCTTTACGATTAACTGACCAATGTAAAAGGCATATCCGACGCCGGCCGCCACAAGGTAGGTTGCCAGCCACCAGTCGAAAGAGGTCAAATTGCTCATTTCTGCACTCCCGTCTCGTGAACAACCCGATACAGACGCTTACCGATGCGAAGCGTTTTGGTTTTCAGTTCCTGCCTGACCAGGTCGCGACAGATACTGAAGCCGAGGGCCACGCCCCCAGCAAAAGATAATAGGATGTATGGAATCATCAGAACGCCCCAGCCTCAGTCAATTGCTGCAACAGTGAGTGTCCTTTTTCAGTGAGTTGATAGTTCTCCACACATCCCTTTGGCGAAACGTTAGCGACAAGATTCATACGTTCCAGTTTGGCGCGGGTCTTTGGCTTCCAGTTGGAATAGAACTCTTTCCATTGGCTGATTTCACGCAGAGTTTCCTTCTCCCGTTTACTTAACATGATCATCCTTAATCTCCTTCAGTGTGTACGTGATATCTACAATGCGGTAAATGCGGCCGCGTCTCTGCATGACACCGGCTTTTACGTAATCGTTGATGCAGCTGGACGTAACCAGACTGCCGATAACAATGCCGACGACCAAAAATACAATCATCCAGCCGAGCATCAGTCTTTATCTCCAATACGGTCTTCGGTATCTCGCAGACATTTCGGCCACTTCAGACGTGGGTGGCGTAAGCTACCGTCTGGCGTTTTCTCATGGCAGTGAACCTCGACGATGCGTCCACGATACTTCTCCTGATTGTTCCAGATCTCATCCAGGTACTTATGCTTGATACCGCTGGCACGAACGATGACGCCGTTCTCCAGACGAATCACTATCTTGCCAAGCGTATGCGCAAAGCCAGAGTCCGGGTCGCCTGGCTCGAAGTCGATGATTTCACCGTCTTCGGAATCCTCGTCTTTCAGCTTCCACCAGCTGCGGGTACGCTTGAACTCGTAAACAGAATCCGGATCTTTGCCCATCTCCCCCTCTTCGTTCTCGTCCAGGCGCTTCATGAAGCGTTCGATGAAGTCTTCATGACTATGGATGATGTAGAACGGATGCAGGTGGACATCTTGCGCGTAATCTTCCCCGCAAGTGTTGCGGAACAACGCCACCAGCATAGCCAGGCGCTCTTTCAGCTTCATGCCGGTCTTCAGGTACTCTTTGCTTTTTGCCTGAGCACGCCACTCCGGTAAGAAGAAATCGAAGATGTGGTAAACGGCACCAATGGCTTTCACGTTCTTCTTGCGAAGCGCCGATACGGACTGGTTGAACGTACCTGCAGTACCCTCACCATCGAAGAAGATGTGCTTGAAACCGGAGAGTCTGCCTCGCTCCAGCATGGCTGGTTTAAGATGATCGAGTGACGTAATCGGATTGCCGGTACGCGTCAGGAAGTTCACCTCTTCCTCGTCAACGATGACTTCGCAGATAACCCGGAGACCATCGAGTTTGAGGCTGCCGATCATTGGCCACTTGGCCTTTGGATTTGGTTTAAATGGGTATTTGTCGTCTTTCTCCTTGTACGGAGACGCCAGCTGTACCTCAAACTTCGGAATTGGGTTTTCGAACACCTTGTTGCACAGGCTGATGCCGACGCCGGCTTTCGGATCTTTCAGCAGGAAGCGACGAAACACGTCCTGCCCGTCAGCGCACATTGAGGCAACGAGTGATTCGACAGCAGTAATGGCCGCGTTCCCGGTCAGTTCGCGCGCCGCCAGCTTCTCCAGCAGCTCGACTACCTTCTGGTCGCTGGGTACGGAAGTATCGAGTGGCTCGGCCACTTTGTACTTCTTCACACCGAATCGAATGAATGGGTTGAGCATTAGCGAGACCATGCTCTGCTCAAATTCATCAAGGTTGGCCAGCGCCTCTTTTTTGGCGTTGGTTCCCATCGTTTTTATGGCATCCAGCTTGTGCTTTAGGGCGATCAGTTTTTCCATTAGTGTTTAACCTCCATCGGTCGCTCGGGAGTTTTCATGTGTTTTCTTTGGTTGCTTCTTCAATGAGTGCCGCGTACACGTCAGTGACGGGCGCCAGTGAATCGGTGGACGTGGTTTCGGGTTTGGCTGGTTCTGTTTTCTTCGTGCGTTTAACCAGACTGTTAATCGTCATGGTGTTGCGCTTCCGGGTAAGCGTTCTGGCGTGGTCGTTTTGCTCTTCCACTTCTTTGATAAGCGCAGCCATATCGATGAAGTAGAGCTGTTCGCCTTTGCGGATCTCTTCGACCATCATCTTCAGCGCCTGGCATTTTCCAGCAGCAATGGCCGCAGCGCAGGACTGGAACGATGTAGCCGGGAGACGCTTCTCTTTGTAGGCGAGGATGGTGTGCTGGCAGACTGTATAGCTGCAATGGGCCTCATGGCCGTTGATCTTCACTTCCGGACAGCGCAGCGAATAACCGTTGTTTCCGGAGATAGACGGGATTTTCGACAAATCTGTTCTTGTGGACATGCTTCTAACCGTAGTCGTGTACTTACTTATTGAGCGCAGTTTAAAAAAGCCCCACCAGGGGGCTAAATGGTTTATCGAGGCTTACCAGGTCGCCCAGCCAGTCATTTTGTCCTGAGCGGCTTCGAACCTGTATGGCTCCAGTAAATCGTTGGCATGGTGGACGGCGTAGGATTTTGCCTCCTGTTTAATCATCGGCAGCTCGTTGGCCAGGCGTGCCACCTGCCCTGCAAAACTGGCGAGCACACCGTCACATGCCTGACCCGCGTCGACAATGATGCGCACCAGGTCTAAGTCGCTGCGGCACATATCGCAGATGATGCCGTATTCAACCTCTCGAATGCGCTCAACGGCTTTTTTGGTATCACCACTGACCACCAATTCCAGCAAACCAGGTGGTGTTGTCAGATCTGTAACGCGTTCGGTAACTTCAGGCAGTTCGACAATGCTCAGGAACGCCGCGATAGACGGATCATCCTCTACACCAGCCCTCCCTTTGATCGCGCGAAGAGTCGCGTCGACAATTTCCTCAAACCGTTCACCTTCATCGCGCACCGCCTGATTGGTGTAGACAACGCGGCCGTCGTACCATGCACCGACGCGTACTTCGACCGTTGCATCCTTCATCTTGCGAGTGAACGCCACGAGTGCAGCGCGTTTCTGCTTAACACCAGGCAGCTCCGGGGACTCGCCAAAACGAACCCAGACCCGCATGTATTTTGAGCCTTCCCCAAGAGGTGCGGTGCTCACAGACGTGGCGATGTGCTCCAGCGCAGTTTGGATCGCCTCATCGATAATCTTCTGGCGCTCTTCTGTATCAATTTCTACGCCTGATTTGTCGATGATTTCGGTAACGGACTTCTGAATATCTGCTTTCATAAAGGTTCCTCAATTCCTTCGTCGAGCATATTCTTACAGAAAAATAAGTATGTATCTACTTATCATTAAGGGCGAACAAAACATTCATAGAGATGGCCCGGCAAACTGCCGGGCCAAAGGATTAACTTGCAGAGGTGGCTTCTGATTTACAGAACTGGCGATAAATCTGTTTGAAATTATGCAATTCATGAGCACCGTTAGGGGCGATCGCCATCCACGGAACCTTGTACTCAACGCCTTTGGAGAATGTGCCTTTCGGGGTCATCTCAAGCTCAACCACATAGGAAGCAAAGCCAACATACGCACCGTAAGCATTTTTAGCATTAACTTCGCCGCAGACATATCCCACAACTTTGCCGTCATCGAGGTCTTTGCGACCAACAAACTTGTCGTTCCGGAACATTACCGATGTAGGATCTTTCATTGCGTCGGCAATTTCTCTTTGCCCAAGCTCAATGGCTTTTTCGTCACTCGGCTTGCACCCAGAAAGCAACAATGTTGCCGCTATGGTGGCAACCGAAATCATAGTCTTTTTATACATTTTTAAGTCCATTTGTGTTCTCTCATGGAGGTAATTAGTTAATCAAATCAGAGTACTTATAACAACGCCTTTATCCCCAGAACCTTGCTTTGTAGCTCCAACTGTCTGGAGTAAGGCTTGGCACGATAATAGGCTTTGAGGATCTGCTCTGGCGTCGCGTCGCCGGGGTCGAGGCCTTCTTCGCCCAGACAGGCCACTTTGACATTCAGTCCGATGCTGGTGAGACGTTTGGCCGCCGACATGGTGTTGCGGATCGCTTGCTTCTCGCTGTCCCACATCATGATGATGTTGCGTAATCCACGCGCCTTGAGCGTCAGGAATGCGCCCAACTGATCTTCAGCGTCCTCATTCATATTTCCGGACAAGTGCATCCCGAACGTGCCAATTGGCTCTACATAATCCCGCAGCGTCTCTTCGTCGAAGATGGCTCGCTTCACGCCCATTACGTCAAATGCCCCTTCACACACAACGACCGTTTGTTTTCCGACTGCGTTGTGGCCGTTGTAGAGAAACTTACCCGACGCCGGCAGCTGCATGGGGAAGAGGTAACGGCGTTCTGCTGCACCGGTAATGTCACGCCCCTGGAAGGTCTTCATCACGCCATCCAGATCGTAAACCGGTATCAGGATGCGCATATCAAACACCTGCCCTTTGACCTGGTCTGTGTACGGATCGACGTATGCGTGCTTGCCTTCGACGCAGTAACGCAGATCAAAGTATTTGGCCAGCTCCGGGGAGATATGGCGCTCCACCAGATAATCAGGAAGACGACCGTCAATGGGGAGTTCGTAATGGCGCGGGAGAGCTACTGGCCCTTCGAGTTCAACCTTGCTGGCCAGCACGACCTCTTCCTTCTTCGGCGCCCATCCTTGTGAGATCAGCGCGTTCTGGACGTACTCTTCAAAATCGCGACGGGATTTGCCGCTGTAGTGCTTGAGGAAGACCAGCTTGTTGAACTGAATCTCTTCGGGATGATCACCAGCAAAGCATTTGCCGACGCCATTGGTCAGGTTGAAATAAACCTTCCAGTTTGAGCTGCCGCATACCGGACACTCCTTGATATTCACCTCACGTCCACGAGTACTGACGCCACCACGACGGTAGATGATTCCTTCCATATCGAGCCATTGTTCAAAATCCAGCTCGGTCAGTAATTCTTTCAAGTCGCTCACGTTCTTAACCCTACTTTTTGCAGGTAATATCTTGATAAGCCTCGGTATTTGAATACCATAAAGGCTCATGTGTTTTTTCTTTTGTGGCTTTGGCAAAAGAGAAAATTTGTTCTCTTATGGAGACCGGCGTGGGGAGCGTTTCCCCACGCCTTCTTTTTTTAGAGGACGTCCATAATGCGTTCGATGAATCGCATTTGTTCGAGGTTCTGCTTAACGCGGATGCTTACGCCGCCTTTCTGGTTACGTGAACCAGCGAAGTACAGACGCGCTTCGCCTTTCGCTTCTTCCTCTTCCGTTTTGTTGATCGTGATAACGAGGTCAGCGATACGCACCTTCTCGATGTTGTCCGCTGCGTGCATCATTGTGGCCACCTCTGAAGCACCGCCTTCCCTGTTAGTCTGCGATGCAGTGATGCCGGCAACGTTGTGTTTGTCGTACAGCGCACGCAGGTCAGTGTAGATGCTGCGAATGTTGGCTCGGTCGTCGCGGAGGTCGTAGCTGGCACGCATCAGGTCAGCGTAGTCGACCACGACCATGTCGGGGATCATGCCATTGGCTTTCATGCTGCCCAACATACGATCCAGATCTGCAGGCGACATGCTTCCGGACGGTCGTTCAACAATCCACAAGCTCCCCACGCCTTTCGTCGCGCCCAGCTCTGCCAGTTTGCGATGGACGTCGTCGCGGCGCTCCACCAGCTTTGACATTTCGGTCTCAGACAGACGTGCGTCAAAGCGATCTGACAGAATGGAGGTGTGAACTTCCAGCGACAGATACAGGACGTTGTAACCGGCAAGCGTGGCGTTGATGGAGAACTCACCCATCGCCGTCGATTTACCAGACTTCGCGAAGCCCATGAACAGCACCATTTCACGCTTTGCCCAGCCTTTCTGGTAAAGCAGCTTGTCGAGCAGCGGTAGGCCCGTTGTGATGCTGTTTGGCACGTAATCGTCGGACGCTTCGTACTCACGCGCCTTGTAACGCTCTGCTGACTCAGAGAAGTAATCGTAGATGCCGGTCGCTTCGTTAGAGCCGATTTGCTGGACTTTGGCCATGATTGCCATCGCGCCCTGGAAATCGCCCTTCTCTTTCATCTCAGCCGCTTTAATCAGCGCGTCGTCGAACGCTACGCTTTTGGCAAACGTCGCAACCTGGTCGACCATGTACGCCGTATCTGACAGCTTCTCAGCGAGGATCCGCTTAAACGCCTCAACGACGTCTGGGAACAGCTCTTCGCGGATCGTCTTATCGCGTTTGGCACGTTTGAGCATGTCGAGGATGGCCGACGATGATGGTGCGCTCTTATACATTCTGTAGTAGCCCGACACCATGTTCACCAGAATGGCGTTGGCCGCATTGGAGAACTGGTTTGGCGCAACCAGATCACCGGCGCGAGTCAGAAACTCATGGTCGCGACAGAAGTAGGCTGCGAGTCGATTCTGGAAGTCGTCGTCGAACTCTTCAGACAACCCTCGTCCTGTGTGGCAAAGTTCGGTCATGTGCTTTCCTTTGATGCTTAAACAATTTGTTTTCTAATACTAAAAAAGCCAAATAGGGGATCAACAGAATCGCCGTGCTTCTTCCAGTTCTTCCGGGAAGTGCGCGTAAATCACACGCTCAGGCACGATTTCCATCAACCAGACAGCGGAGAAGATGATGCGGACGCGCTTGTCTCGGGTAATGCCACGCAGACGCTCCAGAACCCACTCAAAATAGCGTTCTTGAATCGGGTCGTGCTGCATGTCTCCCAGATGCTTAAAACTCACCAGAGAGTCATCCAGACGGGTTACAGTGCGTTTGGCTAACTTCTCTTCGAATATCCCGATCAGCTCGGGCTGCCAGAGATGCTGGGGGCGAGGTAATTTGTCCCACAGACGGCGTGCAGCTGCGGAAAGAACGGTAGAAATGAAGTAGTCATAAGAGCAGCAGTACTGGTCGGCAAACTGGCGTGCTTTCCAGAGAGACGTTTTGTTGGCCGTCGACAGCTCCTGATACGGCACACGTTTCAAACCGGTGGTGAATTGGGCCGTCTCATAGTGTTCGCGGCCATGCGAAAGCATGATGTATGAGTACTGGCGCTTGTATGCCTCAGTGAAAAGGCATGTGGCCATAAGCGGATGCATGTCGCGGTAATCAAACCACTTTGTCTCGAACAGCTCCGCCTCATCCTTGCAGCGTGACAGCCCAATATTCTCGGCCACCCACTTGTCCATGACTGTGGTGTCCCACTCGGTCATGAAGTCGTACTGGTCGTTGTTAATAGTGTTAAAGAAGATCTGGCTCATGTGCTCCGCCTGATAGATAGGTAGTTACTTACTTATCATAATGGGCGAATCATAGCGATTGGAGACTGTTTTTGGAAGTGGCAACAGAAGGGAATGTGTCTGGGAAGTCAGCAAAGAAAGACCTGCTTCCGTATAAATAATAATAAGTAACTTAGTATTTATATATACAGAAGCAGGTTCAAAAGTACCCACCAGACCTGGTTTTAGTCTCATGGTATGCAGCCTTAAGATCTGCTTCGAAGCACCTGCGCGCCAGACGGTTGCATCATTGTTAAATGTAACAAATTATTGTAGATTACCCAGACACAAAATAGCGTCAACAACTTAAGAAACGTCCAGAAATAAACGATGTACCAATCACGTAGAAAGGGAATTAAGAATGAAGACGAATAAGTCAGCGGCACTTTTGGTTTTATTATTAGCCGGTTGCGCACAGCAAAGTAACCCACAACAAAATACCACTGTAAAACCGATCTTAACCCAAGAAATATCGCCGGCATCTAACGTAGAGTCAAAGGCAAAAATGGGCGACCTTGCCGTTTATAACACGCTTGTGTCCACGTTAAAAACCGACATGGTCACTCTTGGTAACGCTTCTGGTTCGATGTCTGAGATTAAAGCAGGCAACTATTGCCACGTTGGTGGTGGAGTCTACCGCAACTTTGAAGACCCAAATGCTGTGGGCCTTAAGACCATTGCAGGGCAAGTAGTGAGCCATACTGATAGCGTCAAGTATGACAAGGCCAAAAACACTATATCACCCCCTAACACCACGACGTTCGACGCCACCGAAATATCTATCAAATTCACACAGAATGCCCCCTGCCATGTGGTAAAAAAGATTGTACAGTCTATTTCTTATAATGGTAAAAGCGGCGACGACCTTAAATTCATTTATTCTGAAAGCTACCCAGGCTTAGATGAGACTAAGACCGAGTTTTCTGTGCCTCTTTCCGATGCGAAAACAAGAGTCGAATATAAAAACCTGGCATTCAAGATTGTTGAAATGGAGGGTACTACAATCCGCTACTACGTATTACCGTCTGGCAATAAATAAACCACTTTAAATAAAGGCGCCAACAGGCGCCTTATTCTCAACCCTTCTTCATCAGCTCACGCTTGATTTCATCGGTGCGCATCGTGACGTCGGCAGCGGTGATCGCCTCGTTCAGTTTCACGATGTCTTCGATTTCCTGCGGTGACTTCTCTGCCAGATGGAAAATGGCTGCACGAATCACGTCAGAACGGGTGAACTTCTCGAAACGAGGGATGAACTTCATCATCTCCAGCAGATCGAAGTACTCGTCTTCCAGCGACATTGTGCGGCTCTTAATCTTCTCTTTCCCACGAGTCGGACGCCCCTGCGGTCTGACTGGCTGGCGCATTGGGGTGCTGCTTTTTACCGGTTCTTCCGGATCTTTGCGCTTTGCAAGGTCTCCCATTCTCATGGACATTATTCTTCCTCCAGACTCATGATGTAATCTACAAACTCTTCAAACTCGGCTTCTGCCTTCTTATCGCGTTCGGCGCCAGTCATTTCAAAGATAGAACGGCCAGCCTCTTCCGCGTCGTCATAAACGTTACGGTTGTACAGGTTAACCGGCGCAGCCTCGATGCCGAATGTCTCGACAATTTCTTTCGCCGCCAGAATACGTGACGCCTGGGAAGGCAGTGACGGACACTGGTTCACTACCGCGCGGATCTTCACAGTCTCGTTCACGTTGCGAACGTTGTCGATAATCGGGTCGATATCGCGCAGGGATTTCAAATCACGACGTTTAGGGCGCAACGGGATGATAATCACGTCAGCCATAAGCATCGCCAGACGCTGAATTTCGGAGTCAAAGCCACCAGCATCCACCACTACATAATCGGTGCGCCCCTGAAGCGATTTAAGATGTTTGACGATGTCGTCCTGAACGTATGCGAAGGGAATCAGCTCAAGATCGTCGTTCTGGCGACGGTCTTCACACCAACTCGTAGTTGTGCGCTGAATATCAATATCGGTTACATGAACCTTCTTTTTCTTTTTAACTTTGAGGCATACCGCAATTTGCTGGGCAACGGTAGATTTGCCTGGGCCGCCTTTTGTGCCGCCAACCACAATGATCTTGGTCATTGGTGAGTTCCCTTTGCGTGAATTATTGTCGTATGAAACAACTTGTTTTCTTATATGTGATATAGCCTAAATGCCTACGGCTGCGGTGTAAAGGTTAAATGATAGGTACTTGGGGAATGTGAGGCGTGGGATCAAAAAACCCGCCGTAGCGGGTTTATGGGAGAGAGATGATGTTGACGATGTGCGTACAAGAGCCTTTCTCAAGTCGCAGCTCGCGGTCTCCCCACTCGTCTGTTACGCGACTTAAAGGCAAACTGCCAATATCCCACGGCAGGAAGCCGGTGGCGGAACCCTTTGCCTTGTCGCCGAGCTGGTCAAGACAGCATTTTTTCACGGTATCGTAGATCATAACCTCGCCATATCTCCGCATAGTACCTGACCACATTGACGCGCCCAGAATGGTTTGCATATTGTCACAAACGAGGTGGCGGTATTTATTCAGTATGAAGCGATATGCCGTAGAACCTATGCGTGCTGATTCATAAGGCGGTTCAAGATAAGCGCCTTTGATTTGCTTACCGAGGTATTCATTCCCATCGACGCCGATAAACGGAAAATTGTTATAGGCAAACCGACCCACAACCTTCAACTCTTCTGGGGGGAGAGTCGCATCTACGATCTCAATTTTGATGATGTGTTCGGCAGCCTCAAACGCACTCATCCCCTCGTCATCAATAACCCGCGTGATTTCGTCAAATTGATAATCTGAGTTATAGGAGGGCAAAAGATACACAACGATAAAGTTGTCGAACTCACCATTATCGGCACGCATCTCCACCAGACGAACAACATCGCCTTCTGGTGTCGCGAAATGAAAGGTCTCTAAAATAGTATAGCCGCCCATAGAGAGCGGCATTTTGTTCAACTGCTTGCTGTAGCGTTCATCAATTAAAGAAGGTGCCATTGTTCTTTTTTGCGTTCTGGTAAAACGCTTTCCTTGAGGTCGTTGAACTTATTCTTCATGAATTGTACAACGGCTTTCTCAATTTTTGGAACAATGGATTCTTTAACATCAACAATTTCGGGGTACTGTTCTTGCGGCTTGAGGACAAAGCGCAATTTGTTATTGCGCACAACGACCTCTGCCAACGGTGTTACAGTTGAGGTGCTATTGGAGATGTTCTCTGCGCGAGCAACATCACTTTTGAATGTGACAATGAAGTGCTGGCGGTCAGCTGTTTCGCGACATAACATGCGGCGCACTTCCACTGAGTCTTCACTGTTGTGAAAACGCATAGGGAAGCTATCGACTACCGCAGTGTTCGTGCGGATCGTTTGCATAGTACGTGTTTTGTCATGATAGTTGAGCATGTTTCCACCTTAGCCGTTAAGACGTTGATGTCGTTGCGGCGACCCCATCGGGGGTTTAGAGGCTACGAGAATGCAGCGCTTCTTTGAAATAATGTATGAATGTCTTGACACTCGTTGATTAAATCTACATCAGTCACAAACTAATTGCAACCTGACCAATCCCCAAAACCCCGCTAACCACGGGCGCTTACGCGCTTTCTTCTGCTTTTTTGCCGCTCCATTGGCACAAACGCTCGCCCACCATATTGTGAGTCAAAATCTGTCGTTCTGTCTCTTCTGTCATTAAATCCTCATTACTCACATAGATAGGGTTAGCAACATCGCAGAAGAGCACGCCTGATGTCTGTGTCTTAATCACGCAGCCACTTATCATGCAGCTCGCGATGAACAGCAGAAGCATCTTTCCGCCGCACCTCATTAAGTGTCTCATTTTTGACGTCCACTGTGCTTTGAAGCCTTTTCCTGTCCTCCTGTCTGGCCTTCTCTTCGATTGCTTGCCGGGCCGCACGACCTCCCATCGTATAAGCACCGACAAGCACGAAAAGAGCGGCAGCCAGAGTCATCAGAGCAAACTTCAGCTTTGAAAATAGGCTGCCTGTCATATCAGACCATCCCGTTCTGGTGTTTTCGCACCTGTGACCAGGCGATAAAGCCAGCCACCACAATAGTAGCGATACCGAAGATGATCCGAACCGTATCACCACTTGTGATGTGTCCCTGCGCCTTGTCCATTGCCGCGGAGACCTGTGGCATGACGTCGGCCAACTGTGCCAGACCAAGTCCCGCCGTAACGGTCGCACCGGCAGTCTCTTTGGTTACAGGAACAGCCTTCACGGTTTTCACCGGCTTAACGACGCCAGCGCGGCGCAGACCTTCCTCAATAACTTCTGCCGCATACCAGGTGTTCGGCGTTTTGAGCGGGCCACGGCCATTTTCATGACGGATAATCGCCTCCACCAGCGGACGCAGAGTGGAGTAGTCGTGCAGATCGATGATCATGTCCGGGGTGACACCAACGGCTTTAGATACCTCGTTCACGTAAGCCACGGTGTTGTTTTCATGCGGAGGCGCCCAGCGTTCGATGACTTCGCGGATCGTATCGATGCTGGAGCCATCCTTCGCGCGGCGCTTGTCGTGGTAGGTAATGAGCGTTACTGCCAGCGCTCGAATGCCCCATACGGGATCTTTGAACGTGCAGAAACGCGGTTCGGCAGGGTTGTCAATTAACCCCTGCCACGGCGAACCTTTGTCGAGGTTGCCAGGGTTGTTATTACGAATACCTCTCGGAGTTTTCATCCTTGATCTCCTGTTATTGCAGTCCATTCTTCACGCCATAAGCGGCCAGACCCAGCAGCAGCGCGGTAATCAGGAACGACGTTATCTTTGAGATAATGCCGCCAAAGAACCCACTGGAGATGGCGTCTAGCCGATTAAGTAGTTTGTCCAGGTTGGAGTGCTGAATGCTGTGTTGCGAAGGCGTCATATCGCCAAAGTAGGTTTTGAGCTGGTCGTTGACCTCCTGGCCAATTTCCTCACGCAACTCCTTACCTAATTTGCCGACAACTTCACGCGCAACGATAGCGGCAATGCGCTCTACCTGCTCTGGCGTTACGCCTGCCATCTCGTTCGACATTATTTCCTCCATGAATCGTCAAATCGGGATGGCGGTTTTATACCACAAATCACTCTTTTTTGATAGGTAAGTACTTACATACGAGCACCATAAATTGCACCGACTTTAGTCCATGTAGGCACGTTCCCCGTGACAGCCTTACCAGCCGCGCCACCTCCGTACATTGTCCCCAATCGTCCAGTGGCAGCGGCACCAGCAGCCCCCACATTGCCTCCACTGCCGCATGTGTATTGAACAGCAGTAGAGCCGATCAAATATTGAGCACCAATCCCGGCAGCGGTTAGAGTGCCAGAAGTTGCCGCACGCGAATTTGAAGCTGGTGGCCTTGTAGTGTTTGCAACACCAAACGGGCGACCGCCCCCACCCATACCACCATTGGCTGAGTTACCTCCGCCGCCACCTCCGCCACCGGCAATAGCACCGTTATTGGTTATTCTTAAACGAGTCCCAATCCCGTTGTTAATAGCAGTGCCACCGGAAGCACCGCCACCATTAACGCCGCCATTACCGCCACGGCCATAGACAGTTACACCTGCGTTGATTACAAGGCTGATATAAGAGTTGGTAAGTGAACTCGGGAAATCTAAACATGGCACGCCGCTACTGGACGACACCAGATCCCCTGTAATGGTAACAACGACTGGCGTCGCCCCCTGTGATTTTAAATAGTTGATCAGTGTGTCTTTGTTGTAGTTATGATTCGCACCGATGCTGTAATGAATTTCCTTAGAACGACCTGCTAACTGAGACATACTCCCAGCCGCAGACAATTGCACCGCAGTTCGGGCAGCACTCATCCATCTCTGGCCGGTAACACTTACAGCCGAAGACCCAATCCAACCGGGAACACCGACAATTGGCACACCTAATCTCCTTATTCGATGTGAAAATCGATAATTGGTGGGGAAGCCCCACCAATCGTCTTGATTACATTCTCGCCTTCAGTTCGCGCACTTCCTCGCGCAACTCCTTGACGGCCTCAACCAGCATACCGATAACGCCGTTGTAGTTAAGACGCAGACGAGGCTCTCCGGACTGATCGTTATGGTCGACCGTTACCAGTTCAGGCTGAACATTCTGGACGTCCTGAGCGATGAGGCCACCAGACTGCTCATAACGGTCACAGACCTGAATCTCGTACAGAACACCTTCGATCCGATCCAGCTTGTCGAGCGCCCGTTCAATCTTGCGAATATTGCGTTTGCTACGACGGTCAGAGCGGATATAAACGTCATTGAAGCTGCCATTGCCTCCACAAACCCAAGTACCATCATTCTGGAGGTATGCGTTCGCATCCGTGCCGTTTGCGGTACGTGAGTTGTTGATCATGTAAAAACCAAACTGACTGTTTCCCAAGCCACCCAAGAAGAATTTGCGATCTGCGTGGTCTTGTCTCAACAACGCTTGTGCAGAGCTTGTACTTACAGCGTTCATCCCGAAGATGACGTTCTGGTTACGCATATCGATCCACGCGCCAGAACCGCTGTTGATGGAAAAACGGTTGGCGTAAATCCACGCACTTGACGTGATGTCACCCGTTACACTCAACGGCTTAAGGCTTTGCAGCGTGCTACTAATGAACCTAAAAACATGGGCGCTATTGGCGTAAACATCCAGAATGCCATCTCCGTTCTGTTTAAAGCCGGTGTCATTGTCACCCAGAACAATGGAATTACCGCCAAGACCATTGACCACACCCAGCCCAAGACCACCGTTAACAACAGCACCATTGCCCATTGTTACTCTGCCATTAGTGAGATCTACATAAAATGGACGAAGCGAACCTATATCACCATTTTCTCCCTGGTCTTTTGCTGTCGGGATAAGGTAAAAATTATTTTCGGAACGGCGAAAAATCATCCCGTATGCCGCATCGTAAATGCGTAACCCATCCGTAGAGCGGATCTTAAGCGGTCCGGACATCGTACCGCCGCTGTTTTTCATAAATAGCGCATCAATCCAGCCTGCAAATCCCGACTTATTGATGTATAAATTTCCGTCATTTGCCAGAATGCCTCCACCTGGCGTCTTGAGGGGCTGACTCACATTTTGCAGCGTCAGCACACCAGTCATTGTTCCGCCAGAAATCGGTAACGCACCGACATCAGCCGCAGTGGGTTTGAGCGCAGTGTTGTAATCTCTGCGCCAGGCAGGGGAATACATGCTACCGTGATTAATATAGGTGAACTGAGCACAGGCAATCCCACCACCGGTAGTCGTTGTAGGCGTAGTAACTCGGATGGTCATTGCGCCTTCGGTACCTAAAACCTCGATAACCGCACCAGCAAGACAGATATTGCCGACACCTGTATCAGTGATAATTTTATTGTCGGCATATGACCAGGAACCCTTCATCATCCAGTACGGCACTTCGAAAGCACCACGCTCCTTCAGCCATGCGATAAATTCAGCGGTAGTCCAATTGCCAGCCCCTGTGCTGTAAGACGCGCTAAACGCTTGCGCGGCCCCAACATCTTTCGCTGTGGGTTTATGAGCAGTTGTGTAGACCTGCGCCCAGCCAGACCAGTTCGCTGTCGAAGTATCACGGCGTGAACGAACATAAACCGGCGCATGAGCACCATCTGTTCCACTCCAGCCAACAAGTAGCTCGCCCTCACCAACCGCTCCTGCACCTTTCATGTGCAGGATGTTGCCGTAGGCTGTCGGGTAGCCATTGTTATAGGCTTCGTACATCTCGATACCAGTCATTGCCCCTTGGGTACTGCCTGCTAGTGCAGTCATACGCCCACGAGATACTAATGTTGGAATAGAGATATTTGCCGAACCATCAAACGCGACGCTGTTAATCGACCGAGGTGTTTGCAACTTAGTTGCAGTAGCCGCATTGCCTGTGGTGTTCTGATTGCCTGGCGCGTTTACACCCGGCAGGTCGATGTCGGCTGAACCGTCAAATCTCACTCCACCGATCTGGCGTGCAGTCTGAAGTACGGTCGCAGTGCTGGCATTACCCACCAGCGAACCGGTAATAGAGCCATCCTGATCAGAAATGACGCGATGGTAGACAGTCCCCTCTACAGCGTCTTCAGGCAGCGAATCCACAACCTCCAGTGCTTCCAGAGTTTCGACCACTGCACCGGCTGATTGCAGGTTGACGACCAGCTTCTGAGAGCCTGCGCCTGCTTTGAGGTAAATATCGTAGTTATCGTCAGCCGTGTTAACGGTAGCTACAGACAGCACAGCCGAATCCATTGTGCGATAAGCGACCGCATTCACCGATTTCGGATCGCCTGCAGCACTTCGCAGCACGATATCAGCCATTGCAGCAAGCGCTGGCCGCCCGGCTTCGTACCCTGCCCCGCCGATCACTTCGATGTATACGGTGCTGGTCGACTGTGGCATACGTGCCGTGGACACTTTCACCCACTTCGGCGCGTCGGTAGCCATGTCCATTTCAGCCGAAGTCCCTTTCCACTTCACACTGGCAACACTGGCCTGGGCGTTCTGGGCGTACTCATAAGCCTTCGTTTCTGATTCTTTAGCATTCAGCTCAGAAGTCTTGGCTTCAGCAGACGCATCGGTCGCCTCAGTTGCTTTCGTAGATGCCAGAGCAGCAGAATCGGCGGCATCTTTGACTTTGGCTTCAACCACAGCCATCGCTTCGGTCGTAGTCGTTGCAGAAACAGCGGCCTCAGCAGCGGAGTTTGCAGCAGCTGTTGCAGATCCTTCAGCGGCGGTCTCAGAAGACTTCGCGTTGGTCTCAGAGGTTTTGGCGGCTGCGGCAGATGCCTCAGAAGCGGTTGCCTGTTCAGTGGCAACGTTGGCCTTCTCTGTTGCTGTTGTGGCCGAATCGGCAGCCGCAGTAGCGGATTTGCTCGCAGCATCAGCACTGCCGGCAGCGGCAGCGGCACTTTCCCCCGCGTGCGTTTCTGCGTTCAGGGCAGCCGCTTTTGATGCTTCGGCAGCCGTTGCGCTCTCCGATGCGGCTGTCTCGGACGCCTTTGCATTGGTCTCCGAAGTTTTTGCCTTCTGTTCGCTGGACGCAGCAGCATTTTTACTCGCTAAAGCGGCGTCAGCAGACTCACCTGCAGCGGTGGTGCTTTCGGAAGCGGCGTTCGCGCTGGATGCGGCAGCTGACTCGCTGGCAGCAGCAGCCTTCTGTGATGCGTCGGCGTTGGTTTCTGACGTTTTGGCAGCCGCAGCACTTGCCGCCGACTCACCGGCACTCGAGGCTGCATGGGTTTCTGATTCCTTAGCCGCATTTTTTGAGGCCAGCGCATCAGCTGCACTGCCAGCGGCGGCCTGCTCTGAGGCAGAGGCATTGGTTTCAGAGGTTTTGGCAGCAGTAGCAGAGTCAGACGCAGCAGACGCTGAAGCAGAGGCTTCGGACGCGCTGGTCGCAGCCTGAGTTTCAGATGCTTTCGCCGCATCTTTGGATGCCGCGGCACTCGTGGCTGATTCTCCCGCTTCAGTCGCTTTGGTAGACGCTGTCGCGGCAGACGCAGCAGCATTTACCTTGAAGCTCTCAGCATTGGTTTCAGACGTTTTGGCAGCGGAAGCGCTTGCACCGGCAGCGTTTTCTGATGCAGCAGCTGCGGCAGCACTCTGGCTTGCTTCGGTAGCTTTGGTAGACGCTGTATTGGCACTTTCCGCAGCGGCAGCAGCACTGGCAGCAGCTTCCCTGGCCTTGTCGCCAGCGGCGTTGATGGCGTCGGCGTTATCCGTATACCATTTCTGGTTTGCGTTATGCTCATCAACGATCTGCGTCAGCGACTTCACGGTCACTTCCGTACCGTCTTCACGCTCAAGCGTTACCTCATCAACTGCCGTCAACCAGCTGCGCACCGTCTTCGAGTCTGCTGACATTCGGGTCATGAGCGCGGTAAAGCGTGCGCTGAACTGCGTTAAGTCGCCTTCATAGGTTGTGATGATGCGGCACGGAACTTCCGTCTGAGTCTCGCCCGTGTACGACTCCGCGAGAATCAGGCTTGTGTCGCTGATTACGCGCTTAATTTCGTACAATTTGTTGTCAGGGCCGATGACGATCATGCCCGGCAGAACGCCGTTGGCGGTCACATTCCAGTACGTTCCAGTGCCAGAAAGTGCGTCACTTCCCTGTGTAAATGTGATAGTACCTTCCCTGTACCACATATTCTCTCCTTGAAATGGCAAATACTCACATCATAAGTAAGTAGTTATCTATTTTACTTATTATACAAACGCATTTCCATATTGAATAAGGTTAAAGAAAACAATAAGTTAGTAAATCGAGATACCTGAAATATTCTTTTTGACGACCATAACAATCAGATTGTTAATGTAAGCACCTGCACCGCCCCCATAGTTGCGTGACCTGACCGTAAAAGAAAGGTTTGCAGCGCCGCTACCAGCTGGCATATCAATAATAGTACTGAATGACAAAGCAGCTACAGTTGTCTCTTTCTTGTATATCTCTCTGCCGTTGTGGGTCACCACAAGTTCGCAAGTTGTCCATATTTCGTTGCTTGTCTGGGACTTTAATTTCCCTCCTGCAAAAGTGATAGGCGGGATGATTATTTGTCGATCAAAATGGTGGTCATCCTGAATCTGAACGGTGATGCTGCCGTTCGGATTAGCCTCACTTCCCGGAAAGGATTTCCCTACGGCTTTAACGATGTCGCCAATAATTCGTTCAGCACGTAGCGTTCCGTTAATCGTACAATCTTCTGCAATAGTTACGCGGTGGAGCGTCCCTGAGATCGCATCAATATTCCCTCTGAATGTGCCGTTGAGAAACTCTGCTGTTCCATCTTTGCGAATACTCCATCCAGCTCTTCCCTGAACATAGTCGTTGGACTGAATCACGTTTCCAATTTTGGCATTATCGATAGTGCCGTCCTTAATCCAGGCGCCATTCATGTAAGCAACACCATTCTCAATAACAAATGGCGTGGTGATCTTCCCGTTTACAGAGTTGACCAGGCCAAAACGGTCTGCCTGAACCAAAAACTGCGATAGACCGGTGCTGTCGATACCCAGCGCGATACCTGCAACGTACTTCTGGCCGCCACTGGTAGACGTTTCCATCTTCAGCGTCCAGGCTGCAGAAACCTTCTTATCCGTATCAGCAATTGCCTTCGCTTGCTCCTGAATGAGAGCCGAGTTTCCATCAACTTCAGCCTTAACCGTATCAATTCTCTTACCAAGAGCACCGTCAGCGTTCGCTCGTGCTGTGGCTTCGGATGTGATAGCTGCATTGATATCTTTGCCGGTCTGAGCCTGGAGATTGGTGATCTGCCCGGCCAGAGCAGAGTCGGCATCGGTACGCGCTTTCGTCTCTGTGTCGACAGCGGCTTTAATGTCCTCTGCCGTTTGAGCCTTCAGAGAGCTAATCTGCGAAGCCAAAGCACCATCAGCATCGGTTCGAGCCTGTGTCTCTTCCGCAACGGCTGCTTTAATATCCTCGCCAGTCTGTGCCTTCAACTGGGTGATTTGCTTCGATAGCGCCTCATCCGCTGTGGCTCGGGCAATCTGCTCTTCAGTGAGTGCTGCGCTGATATCCCCTTCAACTTTCGCCTGCAACGTGGTGATCTGTCGAGAAAGCGCTTCATCCGCAGTCGCACGCGCCTCTTGTTCAGCAACGATGGCCGCTGAAATATCGTCGTTGATCTGGGCTTCCAGCTTGGAGATATGCGTCGTAATAGCCTTATCAGCCTCTACACGAGCCGTTGTCTCTTCCAGAATCGACGCCCGGATATCCTCACCAATTTCTGCGCGGATCTCTTCCACTTTTGATGCCATTGCAGACATATCATCGGCAAACGTCTTCTGAGTGGTGGCGATCTTCGCGTTATTGACCATCTGCTTGTGCTGGTCTTCATCCTGACGCAGAGCGAGGTCAATATTGGTTTTGGCCAGAGCCTCGATATTGGTCGACACTTCCGCGCTGGCGCGTTCGACTTCGGCAACGGTCTTTTTCATCTCTTCGACGGCAGCAACGCTGTCATCGACGGAGGATTTCATTGCCTCAATCTGTTTGGCATTTGCCTTATCGCCTTCGACACGGGCTTCACGCTCTTCAGCAATCAGCGCGGAGGCATTGTCGAGCGCAGCGTGTGCCGCTTCCACAGCGCCAGCGACGGCTTTACCCTGCTCAGAAACGGTCTCCTGCAACTCAACCAGAGCCGCATTAGAGTCCTCAACCTGTTGCAACGCGTCATTGACCTTGTCCAGCGTGCCAGAGACTTCATTTTTGAGGTCGTTCTGGGCCTGCTCAAGTTTTCCACTGGTGTCTTCCAGTTTGCTGTCCAGATCGGCAACGGACTGATCAAGCTCTTTCAGGCTTTCTTCCATCTGTTTGTTGATGGCGTCGACCGCATCCTGAGAGGCTTTAGAGTCGATTTCCTCCAGCAGCTCCTGTCCCAGCTCGGAAGAGGTGATCTTTCCGGTAAGGAACGAGAGGACGTCTCGTGTCATCGCTTCCGTACCCAGATTGGAGTTCGGCGGACTTAACATGCCACGCTTGTTCACCGCGCGAACCCAATAGTACCAGGTCTCGCTATCCCCCAGACCGGCATGGGTGAACGTGGTGCTGGCAGCCTCTGCAATCAACTTTGCCGTTTCCAGATTGTTGGTCTGGGAGGCGTACACGTTGATGTGATCGAGGTCGATTGAGTCCGGGTTGACCCAATTCAGAATCACGTTGCGGTAGTCACCAACGGCCGTCAGAGAGGTAGGAGAGCCTGGCGGCGTCATCGTACCTTTCACCCGATAAACGGTGCTGATGATGTCCGTCTTCTTGCCGCTGAACGAAACCGCATAGAGCTGAATGTCGTACTGTCCATTCTCGGCAATATTGAGGATCTCGAACTGCTCTTCGGTAACGCGTGCGGACTGCCAGTTAGAGACGTTGTTTTCATCGGAACGGCGCCAGCTGATCCAATATTCCGCAGACTTACCTTCCCAGGTGGCAACGAGCTTGATTGAGAGGTTGCCCGGACTGGAGATATACGTCCCTTCCGTCACCTGCAGGTTGGTCGGCTTCGAATAAGTCGGGTCGAGAACGGTGTTGTTCTCGGGGATCAGCGTCGCACCGTTGTCGATGGCTTCGTACTTCGAAGCATTATTCTGGACAACTGTAACGTCAAACGTTCCCTGGGCATCCCCCTGAGCAACGTTAACAACGCGCACACGCATTGGCTCCAGATCTGGCTCGGCAATCGTCCAGACACCATTTATTACCGGCATATCACCGGAGTTGAGCGCTTTGGAGAAGGTCACTTTGGTAATGTCTTCCCCGGTCTCAAGAATATCGCGCTCAACGATTTCGCCTTCCTGATTCAAGATCCGGATGTAGCTACCAGCCTTATTCAGCGTAACCGGTGCGTCGAGAGTGATGCTGTTCTTTGTGAACGCCACAATGCGGCCAGAGTTGCGTTTACCAGCGCGATATTTGTTCTGAATCAGCACCGTTTCGCCCGGCATCAGGAAGGAAGCATCCAGACCTGCCGTAAAGCTGATAACGTCCGATTCCATGCGTGCGGTATACAGCAGCCACAGACCGACACGATGCGCCTGGCCACGGCTGGTACAGCCGAACGCAACCACTTCGGTTTTGCGCTCGCCATAACGACGCATCGCTTCCTGGTCTTCGACGTACTCGATGTTCTGCTTGTAGCCGTCTTCCTTGTTGTTGTAGGTCACAAGAGCCACTGACGGACGGTCTTTACGCGCAGATCCCTTATAGCTGAACATGCCGTCTTTGACGTTCGCGTTGGTGAACATCATGACCGGATCTGACGGGCTATCCTGCATGACGTTAACCATGCCGCCAGCCCAGAAGACCATACCGCGGAAGGCACCAGCGATATCCTGAATCAGTCGGTACGCGTCCTGACGGCTGGTGATCTGGGTGTTGATAGCAAAGCGCTTCTCTTTGCCACCGAATCCATTGTCAACCTCTTCGTCGCAGTAGCGCCCAATCTGGTAGATCTGCCCGAGGTCAATCATGGACTCAGAAACAAACTGCCCCAGGCCATAACGAGCGTTGGTAAGCACGTCGAAAAGAATCCAGGCTGGGTTTGAAGACGAAAGCAGCTTAAAGGTGCCATCCCATACGCCGATATAGGTATTTGTATTCTCATCGTAGTTGGACGGGACGCGGATCTTCAGGCCACGAACCAGATACGAACGAGACGGCATCGAGCTGCCGAACTGCTCTGAGTTAACCCTCAGGCCAACCAACGCGGAGTTCGGGTAGTTCATCGGCGTATCGACGATCTCACCGATAGAGTCCACCCACGTATCGTTAAAAATGTACTGAGTGTTGCTGTCTTCGGTAATACGAATCACGCGAATCTTGTAGGCACGACCTGGCTTTGGCAGTTTCAGTTCATAACTGCGGTAGTAGGCGCCTGTCTTTTTTGCCGTCAGCGTAACTTCGGAACTGCTCTCCCCTTCTGCGATGGCGTCCTTGAAGGCATTGTCGCCATTGGCAATCTGGAATTTGTACTTCACGGTCGTACCGTTGGTATCACCGGTCTTTTTGTCGACGCTACGCAGTGACGGGAACTTCAGAATGATGCGGACACGGTCTGCCTCATCGTTATCAATGGCAATCGTGACGTCGTGAGTTCTTTTCAACTGGATGTTGACCGACTTCGGCGTTTCAACGAAATCGAACCCGGCCATCGGCGTCTGGTCTTGTGAACCATCACGGAAATCCCAGGTGATACCGCTAAAGTTTGGTGACCCGTCTTCGTTGAGGATTGGCAGATCATCAATGAAGATCGATTTTGCGCCGTCCACCAGCCCGCCAATGACACCTTCCCCGAGCAGGTCGAGGATTGACGCCATAGCACGCGAGTTTACGGTATCGTCAGCTTCAACCGGCGTGCGGCTGGAGCCACTGCTTTTCTTACCGCCAGCACCTGCAATCAGGAGAGGCAGTCTCTTCTTCTTGAACTGTTCCATGTTCAAAAATTTCCCTTCTTATTAAAGCTGGTCGATGGTGATCGATGAACTCACAACCTGTGAGCCGACAAGAATTTCCTCACCATAAATGAGCTGAACCGGGTTGCCCTGGTTAGTGGTGTTTTGTGGCCCGTCGAAATAAAACGAGTTCGAGTTATCTGCCTGTCTTACGCTGTCATTGGTCGCCTGTGGCGAAATTAGCTGAGAAATACCGCCCATCATCAGTGATAAGCCGAGCGGGGCCAGCGCTGGAAACCAGAATGAAGTAACCATGACGAGTGCCCCTACGACTGTCTGGAACCACCCGAAAGCCTTGCCACCGCTACCGCGAGGAACCGGCGTGATGCGGATCTTCGCGATGTTGTCGGACTGCCCCATCATTTGAAACTCGCTCTCATCAACCGACCACTTATGCCCCTGCTTATTGGTGATCTGGATGTGATATTTGTCATAGGTCTTCATGTTGCGCTTCATCCAGGCTTTTAAGCCCGGACGGTTGGCTTCGACCAAATCCAACGCCTGTTTGGTGTTGCGCACTTTTAAATGCCAGTGGCGGCCGAAATGTCTGGCCATCGGGCCACCAAGTTGCACATGAACTAACTCAGACACGTCTCATCTCCCTTGAGTAAGTCTCTGTGACGCAGGTGGTGCGTCGTGTGTTTCTGGTACATTCCACCGTAATAAGCGCGACAGCTCAGGCGGTCGATCTGGTGGTGCAGGATCATTCCGTCTCCGATGTACACCGCGCAGTGGTCAGGCATCTTTCCGTACTGAATGAAGAAAACGTCACCACGCTGGGGTTCCGTCCCCGGCGCCAGACGAACAAGCCCTTCATTGCGGTAGTTCTGATCGAGAATGTCGGTATCGCCCGTGTACCACGATGGAATATGCAGGTGCGGGTTCGGATTCAGCTCGACGTTGAACTCACGCTTCAGGTAGTCGCGGCACAGCATCCAGCAGTCGAAGACACCAAACACATAGGGTCGTCCCAGATAAGGCATCTCAAAGCCGTCTGGAGTGATCACATTCATCTCACTGAAGTGAAATGGCGCATCGCCCTCGACGTTCTTCCGAACAGCCAGAATCAGCCACGGAACTTCCGTTGCCTCGCATCCGGCGCGGTCGGCATCTGACGCTTCAGCTGATTCGTCAGTGTGGGTGTGCCAGATGGCAACCACGTCTCCCGCATCTTCCGCTGCGATAATGTCGTCAGCGTGCATAACAAACGTGTTTTCCGGGTTTTCCGACACGTTCCGGGATTCCATGAAGCGATATTTCTCGCCAGTGGTACGCACCAGAAAGCCACACGCTTCGTTCGGGTAGCGTTTGATGGCTGTCAGATAGATTTCCTGCATAACGTCCGAACCAAGCTCAGGGAAAGCTCTATTACCCATAACGTGTTGCTCCAATGAATCCGCCAAAGTGGATTACGCCATTGGCAAAGTAGTTACGGCGTGCGTTGCATGAGTCATAGCGTTTCGTGCAGTAATCCGCGCCTGACATGGTGGTTTGCTGGTTGTTTTTGTCGAAATAGGGGCCGGTGTAGCCGCACTCTGGGCCGCGGTATTTCCACGGGCAGGTGTTTTTGATGATCTGGCGGTACGGCAGCTGCACGCCCATCAGATCGAACACACTCGACAGCTCAAACTCGACAACCTCATGGGTTTCGAGAGTCTTCTGTTCGATGAACCACATCTCATCCGGGAAGTGCTGGTTTGGATCTGCGGTTGGATTCCCGTCTTTGAAGTTGGCCGCGTCGAGAAAACGCGCCAGCGTCATCTTGCGGATGATGCGGCAGCCCACCAGATCGTCGTTTGCCTGAACTTCAGCGGAGACAGTTCCGGCAAAGTTGGAGACCTGGATTTTTGGACGCGGCAAAGTACCCTGACCTGTCTTATCAAAGCCTGACGCTTTGATTGGCCACGGTTCGTAGGACACACCTTGCCAAACGACTGGCTCCATCAGTTCGTTTGTACCGGCGTGGAAAAACAGCTTGCCCCCAGAGGTGGTGTTCGACATATCAAGTTCGAACAGCTCGATGTGCGCCGAAGGCGACAAGCTCTGAATATCAGCTTTAATACCCATCGTTTCTTCCTTGAAATAAAGAGGCGCCAACATCCTGTCAGCGCCTACAAATAATAATAAATAAGCACTTACTTATCTAGTAGGTTAAATTATCCTTCATAAATTTGTCGGAAGGTCGCAGTGAGAACGAGATAGCCCTGGTAACGCTTCACAGTATGGCTGTCGCAGACCACAACCATCTTTTTGCCACGAGGGTTCGTCCAGTAGAACGACTCAACGGCCGCGCGTGCCGTCAGAAAGTCATCGACGGCATTAATAACGTCGTAAGAGCGCGTAAATGTCAGGCTCCACTCTTCTTTAATGCGATTGAGACCTTTGGCCTGGCGCTGTTCGTAATCGTCACCGAAATTCAGCACCGTCACGTTAGGCTTCACGGTCTTTTCCGACTCGTAGTCGGGATACCAGTTAAAAGTCAGTCTTTCCATCTCACATCCTTGTGAGACTGCCCCTTACGGGGCAGCCGTGGTTAGTTACGTTGAGAGTTAGGGTTGAGCGAACCGCCTGGTCGTTTCTCCTGAGCGATGGTTTCAAGCGCGATCGCCTTCATGCGCTGCGCTGCCTGACTCCATGCGCCTTCGGAATTGCTGTTCTCCGAGACACTGCCGTCGCTGTTGACGTTGATCTCAATGCTGACAGGTGAGAAAACGCCGCCACCGCCTTTAACACTCTCTGCGTTGAGCGTGACCGGGATGGAACGCCCATCCGGAAGCGGAACGTAGGCTTCGTTCATATCCCCTTCACCAAACAGCGCCAGCTGTGGAGAGTCAGCGATGCCACCTTTCTGGTACGCACGCAGCGGAACCACGCCGTCTTTCCCGAAAATGCCGCCTTTGGCGAACTTCGGAATTGCCGGGATGCCGCCAGTACCATCAGATGCCGATCCGGTGAGATTGTTGAACCCGGAGTTAGAGCCGGAGGAACCAGATCCGATGTTGTCGAAGCCACCACCAGCCCAGGCAGACACCAGCCCGGAGGCAATGGTTGCGCCGAAGCTCAACCACTTATTGCCAGAGCCGGACATGTTTGCTCCCAGCATGGCAAACGCGGCAGAAAGCGCCCCCGTGACAGAGCTAAGGTTCTGCATGGAGAAGATGGATGTCTTCACCGCTTTGGTTTCCGCGTCTTTAGCTTCAGTACTGGTAAACAGTCCATTTACCCAGCTGCCGATCGCATTGGTTGCAGATCCAATCGCGCTGGTCGTCTGCTGAGTTGTCTGCCCCAAACCGGAGACTGAGCTGGAGGTCTCTTTCGTCGCCTCACCCACGCTCTTATCGCCATTGATCGCATTCATCCGGACGCCCTGGTTGGCAACCGCTGACGCGACACCAGAAAGCAGATTGCCGCTCTGAGAGCTGCCCGCTGCCGTCGTTCCCATCCCCAGCATGTTCATGAGTGGCAGGGTGATCTGCGTCTTCACAACCATGTTGGTGATGTCGCGGAGAATGGATTCTGCCAGGCTGGAGAAGTCCAGTTTCCCCTTCATGACGAAGTCGGTCAGCGTATCCGTCATGTTGCTGAACAGGTTGCTCCAGCTATTTTCCAGCTGATCGGCCAGATTCTCGTACTCAAGCGCCAGCTTCTGTGTCGCCGTACCCGTCTCTTTGATGAGAGCGGTGTTGCCTGCCGCCACCAGCTGGTTAATCTGCTTGGTGTAAAGCGCCACGATTTTCGGATCAGAAGCCTGGTCACGCAGATCCATCAACGCTTTCAGGTTACGGTTGTAGGTGTCGTTGAAATCGGCCACCTTCTCTTCACGAGACGGCTTGTAACCCGCGCTGATGATGGAATCGGATTCCGGCGCCCAGGTGGAGATCATCTGCTCGACGTTGCGGCGGTTGAACATCTCGCGATAGTCGTCGCTCGCGTTCGCCAGGTCAGCCAGGCGTGACTTGGCTTTGTCGATCATCTCCTGAGTGATGAACTCATTCGGTACGGCGCTGGCCAGTTCGGTCAGCGATTTGGTGGTATCGCGGAGAGACTGATCAAACGACACGGTCGCTTTTGAGCTTTCACCCATCTGCCCCATAAGCTGATCGGCTTTATCCAGAGCTTTCTGGTAGCCCGCCGCCAGCTTACGCTGCGCGTTTTCTTCCTTCCTCGCTGCACGTTGAGAAGCATTGGCAGTACGCTGCCCGGCTTTTTCCGCTGCTGCGGCGTCCTGCTCACGCGCTTTGGTCAGTGCGGCGATCGCGGCAGCACGTTCCTCGTCGCTCATTTTCTCCAGAGAGCTGGCGCTGGAGGCTTTCTGCAGGTTCAATTGGGTTTTGAGCTGTTTCGGCCCGATGATCGGCTTGCCTTCGAAGTCCAGCATCGCCGTACCGTCTGGCAGTGTGCGCTGGTAGGTCGCGGAGTCCATCTGGTTCCGCATATACTGCGCCAGTGCTTTCTGAGCCGCTTTATCGGTCGTTCCCAGCCCCAGAACGGTTCCCTGGTTGGACATTACGCCCTTACCGGTTTTCGCCGCGCTATCACGCTCGAACTCCGCCTGAGTCAGCTCCTGAGCAACAGCTTCAAGATGCTCCTGATACCCACGGATGCTGCCTTGTAGCTTCTGAACCTGCTCGGTGTTCCCCTCTTTCTTCGCTTTCTCCAGCATGTCGCTGAAGTGGGCAATTTGCTTCTCGGTGGCGTTTTTACGAGAAGACAGGTCGTCGACCAGCTTCTGTGCCGGTTCCAGATAGGACTTGTTCACCTTCTCGCGAAGCGGCGCGAGCAGCTTGTTCTTCTCGTCGTCCGAAAGCGATTTGTCGTCGTTGATTTTCTGGATCTTATCCAGAGCCTCCTGACGGGCTTTCACAAACGTTGCAGAGAAGACCTGGTTATCTGCCCGGATTTTCTCAATCTGGGATTCAGCAGCCTCTTTTGCCAGGCGTTTGGCCACCGCGCCATCACCCAGCGCCATCGTGCCTGTGGTTCTTTCGTACTCTTCCTGATTTTTCTTCAGGCGAGCCTCAACAACCTCTTTGGACTCCTTCACGGCGACAGGGCCAGCCGCTGTGGAGTAGTAGTTCACGCTTTCGCCGGTTTTAAGCGCCTGCTGGTCTCGCTGGATCTGCTTTTCAAGCTCGGCTGCACGTGCTGCCATCTGCGCACGCTTGGCCGCCGTCATCGCCTCCGGAATTTTGCGGATCTCGTCCACAACTTTGGACGTTTCGCTGCGGAGCATGGTCATATACGTGATAAGACCGGCTACAGCCACGGTAGCTACGGTGAACGCTGCACCAATGGGGTTTGCTGCAATGAACGCAGTTAGCCCAGCAAACGCGCTCTGAAGCCCCGTAATCGCGCCGCGGATAGCGAAGATCAGCGATGGGATTGGAGCCAGCCCCATACGAGCCGCACGATTAAAGCGGGTGACAGCTGTCGCGCCCAGATTGAACGGAGCCTGGAGAACGGTCGACATCTTGGTAAATGTGTTAACCATTTGCCCGGCAGTGCCAATCACGCCTGCGATCCCAGCACGCATCAGCTTGAACGCCACCATTGCGGCAACGACTTTGCCCAGGCTGATAACCAGTTCCTGGTTTTTAGCCAGCCACTGCGCCAGCTCGCGTAAGCCGTCGATCGCCGTGGTGAGTCCGGAACCCAGCGAGTTAGCGAACGAAATGCCCTCTGCGCTATTCATGATGGAGGCCAGCTCTTTCATCCCCTTTGAGAGAGAATCCAGATAGCCCGCCTGACCGACACGATCAGCAAACAGCGTAAAGGAGGTTTGCAGTTGCGCCAGCGCACCAGTGTAGGTTTGCATCATGTCTTTGGCGGCGTTTTCGTTCTCCGCACGCAGACCAACGAACATCAGCGATAGCGCCTGTTTCGCTTCCACAGTACCGGTGGAGACTGCTTTGGTCAGTTCCCCCATAGTGATACCGGCAGCGTCTGCCATCGCCTTCATCGCGTTAGGAACGGCTTCACCTAATTGCTGACGCAGTTCTTCCATCGACACGACGCCCTTACCGGACATCTGCTGGACAGCCACGGCAGCACGTTTAAGCAGCTCGCTATCGCCGCCGAAGCGTGCAACGGAGTCCACCAGTGCTTTCAGCGATCCGTCAGTAGGATCGAGACCTGCCGAGCGGAATTTAACGAAGGAATCGGTCAGCGCCTGCATCGCAAACGGGGCGTTTTGCGCCATATCCACGATGTACTGCATATCCTCTGCGGCTGCTTTGCCAGGGTTGGCCTTGTCCTTGTTCAGCCCGCGCAACATGACGCGCATACGCTCCATTTCGGAAGCGGCTTCGACGATTGGCTTCTGCCAGCCAAACAGGATGTCAGTTACCGTTCTTGCCGCATCACCAATCTCGCCCAGCAGGAAAATATTACCGCGCAGACCAGAGAACACGCCATTTTCAGCACCGCGTCCGCCGTGGCCATTTGTGCCGCCACGTCGACCACCGCCACCATTACCACCGCCCTCACCGTAGCCGCTGGTGCGCACACGTACCGGCTTGCTGATCAGTTGCTGGCGGCCAATAACGGCATCCATCTGATCGCGGACTTTCTTCAGCCCCTCGGCAGCCTGGCTCGTTGTGACGCCCCAATTACTGAGACGCTTCGTCGTGGTGTTAAGGCGCGTATTCATGCCACTCACGGAGGAAGAGGCTTCTTTTACCTCCGTACCGAAGCGGCTGGCGCTCTTGCCAGCGAACGTTGCCCAATCGGAAAACTCGTTGAGTTCAGACTGAACCTTGCGCAGCGATGTGGTGAGTTTATTAACGGATGAGGTGGTTGTGTCGACGCGCTCAATCAGGGTTTTGAGACCTGAGTTGAGGCTGGTAATGTTGCCTCGCGTCTTGCGCGAAACATCAGACACAAGCTCGAAGCCGGCAGCTACATCCTGTAGTTTGTCTGCCGTGGCATCGAGCTTGGACTCCAGAACGCCGATGATGCGGGAGACCGAACCCAACGAGCGTTCCAGATTGTTAATTTTCTGAGCTGGCTTTGTGGCCTGCTCCCCGAATCTGGTAAGTAGCTTACCCGCCCGGTCGATTGACGCTGTAAACTGCTTGTCTTCCAGCGACAGGATAAACTCTACGTTTTGTGACATTCCCTTGTCATCCTCTGCCAAAAATTTGCATCAGTTGCTCTTTGGCGTCAGGGTCTGCCTTATCCTTGCGTGGATCGTAGACTTTATCGGTTACGACTGGTCTTCCAATCCTGAGTTGCAAACCCTCCATGAACGCCTTCACGCCCTCGCCATCTGCCTGGGCAGCGCGAGCGACTTGCAGGTTGCGGACATCCTCTTCCGCGCGCAGACGGTCGATGTTGCGACTGAGCATCCAGAACATCGTTAGAGGGACGCCCAGCAGCTCTAATGGCGACACGGCGTAGTGAGCAACTACACGACTGAAATAGAATCCGAGATCTATCGATACGGTCTTTACCCCGGATTCATCGCGGGAAATTACTTTGCCCCTTCACCAGCCGCTTTTTCGTTCTCTTCATCAATCACTTCCATAGCGAAGGTGAAGATCTGCTGGAGCTGCGGAACAGTCAGTTTTTCCAGTACAGCGTCCGGCACGGATGGGATAACCTTGCGAACCAGGTCGGCGTAAGCAGTAACCTGCTCAACAGGCGACATGTTCTGGAGGTCTTTGCCTTCCATCTGCTTGATGGAGACGAACAGGCCAACAGTCATTTCAACGATGGGGTATTCCTGACCGCCGAACTTGATGCTTTTCTTCGGAGGCAGAATGGAGTCGAGATCGAGTAATTTGGTCATTGGTTAAAGTCCTTTTAAAAGAGAGGCTCTTCCTGAGCCTCTGCTTAGTTACGTCGCGATTATTCGGCAGAATTAACCGTTACTGCTTTGGTCGCTTTCTTGCCGCCGCTATTGCTGGTAAAGGAGATATTTGCCGAACCTTCAGCTACTCCGCGAACCAGACCAGTCTGGTCAACGGTGGCTTTCTCCTGATTGTCGGATTCCCACACACCGGTTTTGTCGCCGGCATCTGCAGGGGTGATCTGGGCAGTCAGTTGCACGGTCTCACCGGCTTTAACTTCCGGAGATTCCGGAGAGATAGAGACGGTTTTAACCGGCTTTGGGCCACTCATTTTCCCCAGCACGCCGTCGTCATCCGGGTAAGCGGTGAACTGAACGGAGAACACGCGAACATCATCAGACTGGTAGGTCATGGTGAAGTTACCTGCGGTCGCAGCTTTCGGGATAGTCAGAACGTAGTCGGTGGTATCCTGCGGGGTCAGAACCAGCTCTTTGGCTACGTCGATCAGGTTGACGCCCTGTGCGGAAGTGATGGTCACAGCGTTATCTTCTTCGCTCAGGGTAGAACCCGGCATCAGATCGACCATATTCTGCAACACAGACTCGGCCAGCGGCGCAGTGATAGTGATGTTACGACCCTGCACCAGCTCGGAGATGGTGGTCTGCCCCAGCTGGTCTACGGTGACTTTCAGAGTTTCGGTCGCAACTTCAACCTGAACACCGCCTTTGGTGTAACCCAGATCAACGCCACCAAACGACACTTTGCAGGCGCCAAGTTTGATGTTTTTTACATGGGTATTGGACATTATTGGAAAACTCCTTTTTCCGTTAAATCAGCACCTTCATGGTGCTAATGGTAAGTATATACTTACTTATTTTATTAATTCAACAAATAGCCCGCAAATTCAATCGGGATACCCGCTTCAATCAACGAACCTTCGTTTTTGGGATAAGTAATCGGCATCGACATTGGCCGAACCAACCGGAAGTAAACGCCCTCTGACACGGTTTCTTCGACCGGGAACATGTCCATGATCTTATTGGCTTTCGCCACCGCCTTTGTGATCGTCGCATTACGCACGATGACGGTGAAAGAGTCGTGATAGAAGCCTTTTAACTCATGGTCAATGGTGATCCCCGTATTGGGAGTAACCAACAGAACACCGGACTTCACATTGGCTGGCATGTAGTGACAGAAAATGTCAGTGCCGACTGTACCGATCTTCGCCTTCTGCATCAGGCTCGCAAATGCTTCAATAAACACATCAACCTCTCGTAAAACCTGCTTTCCTTGCCGCTTCTGCTATCGTCTGAGTGAACTGCTTCTCACTGATCTGCACGGCTCTCTCAAGGAACAAAGGCCCAACTCGTGGCCTCACACCAGCAACTGGCGGGTTGGTGACGCTCTTCATGCGGGAGAGATAGCCGAGACGATACTTGCCCAACTCCATGTACTCCGCATAATCGCCAACCTCAACACCCGGATGCCCTTCGCGTGGTTTGGCTCCAGATACCGATAACTCAATACGCAGCCCGGTATAGCCTTCTTTGACCACTCTCGCGAAGATCGCGCTTTCGAGTGAGCCAGTCTCCAGCGGGGCCATTGCCCGCGCCAGACGCTCAACCAGACGCGCCAGCTTCTCCATGTCACGGATGAGATAACGCTTAAAGGCTTTCTGGCTGTTATTGAGCCTGTCGCCAGCACGCTTAAACTGATGCGCGTCGTACTTCAGACCCATATGTTTGCCCCTACTTCCAGATGCCCAGGGCGCCCACGCAGTCCCCAGCGACGATGCACGCTGGATACCTTCAGCCTTTGCCCCTCCAGAATGAGAACGTCATCAAGCTGCACTGCGGCCTCAAGTGGGATCACCAGAACAGCATCGAACAATTCCAGATTCGCTTTACCGCGACTGCCGGAGCTGTCCGCACGTACCGATGACTTCTCGTTACTTTGCTCAAACTTAACGACGCCGACGTTCGTCTTCCTGACGAACTGCAATTGCGCTTCACCGTAGACGTTCTTCGAACCCAGACGGTAAATCGCTATCTCTGCTTGCCATGAAATGTTCATGCACTCTCCCTGTGGTTGGCAGCCGCACTCATTACCAGGCGAAGGCGCGATTGCTCGTCTTGAGCCTTTCGACCAGAAGTAAATAATGCGACTGGCGTTACGCACGGCGAACAATCATGCGGTTATTGATGTAACTGACCAGCAGTCGCCAGGTACTGCGAGCCACATGCACATTTGCCGCTTTGCCGGTGCGGTACATATTGGTCGTTTCACCAATGGACTCAGACAGAATGCCGTCCTCGCGGGCTGCCGCTACGTCATTACCGTTAGCGATTTCGCAGGCTTCATTAACCACGGCCAGCATTAATGCCTGTTTGAAATAGTCCGGGAACTCGTCGAATTTCTCAGGCGTCATCTGCTCCCAATCGATCAGATCGTGACGATATGCCCCGTCAGCGCCCCACGGAATGTCATAGAAGTTCAGCATGTTTTGCGGGCGATCGTACCGGTCGAAGTCGATACGCAGGACTTTGCGGATTGAGAACGGCAGCGTTTTGACGCGTCTGGTGGCCTCAATGAGACGTTTGCGCATCAGCCCTTCGCCATCAGCTAACAGGGTGTCGCCGTTCAGCATATCGATAGCTTGCATCTGGGCGTCTGCGACCGTTGCGAATGACTGGCCTGGAATTGACAGCTCGAAGCTATTCAGCAGAACGTACATCTTGCGCTCTTCATGCGTCAGCCCGGATGCTACCGCTTTGACAATGACGTGTCGCAGATCGCGCTCTTTATCTGAAAGCAGGTTGTGTTCGGCCGACACGACAACCGGAATGGACATCTGCCCCTCAGTAATATCGAGAGGTTCGTTATCGACGATGATCGCACCTGCGCCATCTCTGACGGTATACGTGGCCGACTCAATATCCAGAACGTTAAATGCAAACGACAGGGAAACTGCTTCCCCGCTACGGTACGTGTCGATCTGCGCCATTACTCACCGCCCTGTGCTTTCAGGATGCCTTCGATCATTTCAACGATACCTTTGGCTTTCACGCCAATCTGGTTGCCGATCTGACGCAGACCCGCAATACCTTCACAGTCCGCAATCGACTCCAGCTCTTCACGAGTAAAGCGCTGTACCGGTTTGGCTTCCACTTCAGCCGTACCACGTTTCATTGGCACAATATCCGGGGCCGCCGTCTCGACAATGTCGTCCGCAGTCAAATCATTGCGGCTGCTGTATGAGGCAGAAGGAGATACATTTTTGCCTTCAACGGTAGTGGCACGCATGGAGGCACAAATCCGCTGCTGATCGATGAATGGCAGTTCGGCAACCGAGATGCCGTCGACAAACTGGATACCGCAGAGAATGCCCGTGTACTCCAAAAACTGAGGCTCCAATAAACGAATTTTTGCTGGTTTCATTCTTCTTCTCACTTAATGGGCGGCATAGCCGCCCATGTGTTGGTTACGCAGCCGGTGCTGCGGTCACTTCAACGGTCGCAGTGGCTTTGTGGCTACCGTCTTCCGTGGTGACTTCGATAGTGGCAGTACCTGCAGCCACACCGGTCACAAGTCCAGTTGCGCTATCAACCGTCGCGAACTCGGCATTTTTTGACGCCCAGGTTACGCGCTTATTGGTTGCGCCAGCCGGTTCGATGTTCGCGGTCAGCTGTACCGTTTTGTTGGCTTCAACGCTGGTGGTGCTCGGATCGACAGAGACGCCAGTAACAGCAACGACAGGCTCAGTGACTTTCACCGTGGCAGTGGCTTTATGGCTGCCATCCTGAGAAACCACTTCAATGGTTGCCGTACCAACGGCTACGCCAGTTACGTTACCGTTCTGGTCAACGGTCGCTTTGTCGCTATTTTTGGAAGTCCAGGTGACTCTTTTATTGGTTGCGTTTGACGGTTGTACATCAACGCGCAACTTGACCGATTTCCCCTTCTCAACGGAGGTAGAGTCTGGCGTTACCGTAACGGACTCCACGCTGACAGGCTTAACGGTCACTTCGACTGATGCAGAAAGCTGAGTCTGCTTATCGGTGGCGGTGATCTTCACTTTGCCCGGAGTCACGCCAGTAACCAGACCCGTACCGCTGACTGTGGCGATCTGGTCATTGGCCGACGTCCAGGTGAATGAATCTGCGCTTTTGCTCATGGTGATACCTGCACTAAGTTGAACGGTTTTGCCCACCAATACGGACGGCGCAGCCGGTGTAATGGTGACAGACTGAGTGAACGGAATTGCCCGGAAGCAAGCCGCAAGATGGTTCTGCTGGCGCTCGCTCAGAGGCTCGTTGGAGATGGAATTGGTGAATCCGGCACGGCACATATGCCCCGTGAAATCCGCAAACGCCTCTTCCGTGATCTTCATCTTTTGTTCTGGCATTTCTCGCTCCTACAAAAAGGGTGGGCGTATAGCCCACCCTTAGACGGTAGATAATTACTTACCTACTATACTGATCAAATTTTTACGTTGGTCAGCGCGGCGATAGCCTTGTCGTGCTTGTTCGCCAGAGAGCAGTACCACTTAACGCGGGTACGGGTTGCGTCTTTGTTCTGAACAGTACCGATGTTCTCAACAACGATACCGGCGTTTTCACCGCCATACAGACCAGTCACACCGTTCTCTTCGGACAGGTGCAGGCAGTAGATGCTTGCTTTGCCCGCGTCAGTCGGGATGAAGTCGTTCACGATGAACGGTACACCGTTGTGGCACAGCATCGGACGGCCGAAGTTTTCCATCATGATTTCGGACGGGCCGAGGCTAACGGTACGCAGCAGAGCGCGATAAGCACGCAGGTGCTCGGAACGCATCATGATGCAGTCTGCGCCCAGATCTTTCACCGCGTCGACCAGCTCGTCGAACATGGAGAAGGTCATGGAAGCGCCTTCGATGTCGATCTTCTGATCGTCGTGCATCAGCTTCGGAATACCGTCGAACGCTTTGTTGTTGGTGCTGGAGTCGCCCAGAATCAGGTTGCGACGGAATGCGCGAGCCAGACCTTTCACCTTCTGACGAACCTGGATTGCCAGCTGGTTGTTGGTGTCGGACATAGTGGTCGCCAGGAATTTGTCGACGTCTACGTCGCCTGCCAGGATACGCAGCTTCGCAACGTGTTCGGTGAAGGTTGCAGCGCCTTCGGTGATGGTGTCATTCACATCAATGAAGGTTGCTTCGCTCAGGGTAGCTTCGCGGTTGTAGAGGTATGCCTTAGAATTAATCTTCATGAAAGGCAGAACAGCGAACAGGTCATCGCGATCGATAATGGTCTCGATCACACCCTGCTCAAGTTCGTTGTTAGACAGCTTTTCAGCTTCATCACGCAGTAATGGCATCTTTCATTTCCCTATGATTTAAGATGTTACTTGAGTCCGATTTTCCCCAGACCGGAGGTCAACTTATCCATAGTCGACTTGCTCTTCGGCTGGTTTACTTTGTGGGTCGGTTTGCTATTGGAACCAGCACCCTGCTTGGCTTCGCTGCGCAACAGTGCGTCAGCTTCCGGATCTGCACGCAGAATGCGCTCAATCGCGGATTCGAACGGTAACGGTTTGCCTTCACCGTCAACCAGAACTGCACGTTCTTTCTGACCGGCTGGCTTATCAAAGCCCACAACACTACCGTCTTCACCCACTTCGAAATGAGAGCCGTAGATAACGCGAGCCTTAGCCGGAGTCATCAGAACTTTGTCACGCAGGAAGGCAGAGCCGCTGAAGGAAGCGCCAACAGTCATTTCGACCAGTTGAGCCTTCAGTGCGGCGTTCTCGCTCTCCAGAGCGGAGTAGCGTTCGTCGCGCTGTGCCAGTTCAGCCTGGTGCGCTTCGATCATCTGCTTTTTCACAGCATCGAACTCACCACGGCGTTCCAGTTCAGCCTGCTCCGCCTCCCGACGTGCGGTTTCTGCGGCTTGTTCAGCTTCGAGAAGCTGGCGAGCACGCGCCGGGTCAATATCACCGTACTGAGCCAGCTGATCGGCCAATGTGCGCTCTTTCTCCTTGCGCTTCATGTTCTCTTTCAGCAGGTCAGCACCGGCTTTCTTGGACTTACGCAGTTCTGCCAGCAACTCTTCCTGAGTCATACCGGCATACTCGTCGTCGTCACCCTTCGGCTGCTCTTTTTGCTCGCCCTGTTTGCCTGGGTCTTGATTGCCCTGCTCATTGTCTCCAGCAGGAGCACCGCCACCAGCGCCTCCACGCTCATGCGCTTCAGCTACATCCATCAGGCCACGACGGGCCATAAGCATTTGCCACAGATTCATAGAAATTCCTTTTCGTTACTTATCACTCGGTCTCTTGAGTAGATGAGTCCCCATTCCCTCGGGGTTGATCTTGCCCGCTTTCTTGGGCTGCATCTCGATCATAAGTAAGTACTGACTTATTTTCAAGGGTATTAAGATCATTTTTTGGAGGAAATTTCAAGAGATCTTTTTGAAATTCCTTCTGCATCGCCTCGGAAATGTTCGGGAAAACCTTCTCGATGAGCATTTCCATCTGATGACGACGAACAGAATCAGGCGCCTGGAGCAGAGACAGTTTCTCAGCAACGGCAAATTCGTCAGTCAGACCGCGAATGTCGAAACTTTCCGGGTACGCGATCAGAGAGTGGTCTTCATCCAGTTCGACCCCCATCCATTTCGCTGCCAGCTGCATCATCTGGCGCTCTGCCCTTTCGAGGCGCTCTGCTTTTGTCACCAGCAGACTATTAACGCGCTGGAAGTCGTACATCTTCGCTGCGCCCGAAGAGTTATCGATGCCCTGTGCGTTATCCTGCTTGGTTCGCTCACCTGCCACACCAACGGAATGGTAGATCTCGTTAATCACCGTCTTAATCGTGGTGATGATCATCTGAGCCTGTTTCGGGTCTGGAGACAGGTAGAACGGCTGATTACCGCTCTCAGAGTCGAAGGTGAAGACGCGTTTTGTCCCCATTTCGAGCACTTTGGTGTGGTTTTCATCGCCCGGCAGCAGTGACTGAACCGGGATAGCCAGCTGGCTGAATGTCTGATCCTGAATAATCGCGTCAAGGTTCGACAGGTAGTTGGCCACAGCGCGATCAAGATAGGCGATATCATCAATCAACGACGGGCTGAAATACGGAGACTCGCTTTCGCCAATGCAATCCACCGGAAACACCGGCACCACGCCAAGATTATGCTGGCCGCTATCCTCCAGAACGACTTTGGCCTGACGACGACCGCTATTTCCGGAACCTTTCTTCACTTCTTCACGGAAGAGATACCACTCGTTTTGCGTCCACAGACGGTAACGCTGGTATTCCTGCCCGGTTGACGTGAACGGATCTTCGTCGTCGCGCGCGATTTCAACAATCAGCGCCCACAACATATTGCCGTCTTCATCCCAGGCAACATCAAGCAGCTGCTGCGGCGAAATCCAGTAAGCGTAGGCACGAGCATCATTTTTCTTCTCGTCTGCAACAGACTCAACATCGACGTTCATGGTGCTGTCCACAACAACCCAGATACGGCCATAGATGGATGATTGCAGGTCGATAGCCGCCATAAACGCATCGATGGAGGCGTTCTGGCGTGTGGCTCGCTTCCAGAAATTGCGGATCTGCTCCGGTGCTTCATCAACGTTGCGGTGAATGACCTCTTTGAAGAGGTATTTGTTGATGAGGTTTACCACTTCACGAGTGTGGTTGAAGCGATAAGCGCGTTCCAGGCGCTCTTTGAACTCCTGATCTCCCTCTTTGAAGTAACGGAAGATATTGTCGTTGAACCAGGCTCGCCCGCCAGCGTAGGTGCTGGCGAGGAAGTCCCAATGTTCTTTTTTCTTCTCATATTCAGGGTGGCGTCGTGCCACAAGGTCTTTGATTTGCTTGTCAGTCAATTCCATTTGCTTTTCCTTTCCGTTTAGGTAAGTACCTACCTATCTAGATCCACCAAGAATAACACGATTTTTCACCGGATACCTACGATGAACCGGATAACCCAACGCATCCGCACTGTGTTCGATGCCGCCAGTCTTATCCATATCGCGTGAGCCTGGCTTGTAGATCACCTTCTCTAGCGAGTCGATGAGGTGTTTGCACTTCGGATCGATGTACAACCGGGTTTCGCCCGAGGCACTCATCAACATACGGTTCACGGCGTTCACACGGTCTGCGATCGGCGGGTGCTTCTTCGGATAATCGACTCGAAGGAAGCCTTTTTCCTTGAAGATGTCGACGTCCGATTCACCGCGTGCGTGCTGGCGATACGCACCTGCCGGGTCAGGGAAGATAGTGACCTGAGACTTCCAGCGCCAGAAACGACGCTCCAGCTCATCACACACTTCAGCCGTGTTGGAAGAGAACAGCACAACCTCGTCCACGGCCCACAACTCACCATTTGGCTGCGGCTGCAGGATGACCGATGACATAGGGTCGATGTTGAAGTCCTGACCAACCCAGATCGGCAGTTTCGGATTGAACTGGAGTGGCTTCACATGCACATTGCGGTCGAACGGGTAGTACACGCGTCCGGACATGTTTTCGAAGCTGGCCAGGTATTCCTGTGCGAACGATTTAGGGTCCATATCGTTCTTCGCCGCTTCGATTTCCGCGCTCGGTACGAACGGAGAATCAGCCGTAACGAACTGCCAGCTCTTCCACTGCCCTTTGCGTTGTAAATCTTTGTTCTGACCGATAGTCCACAGCTTGTGGAACTCGGAGAAGCCTTTTGGCGTACCGATGATCAGCGCACCGCCACGGGTAGAGGACAGTGTCGGACGCAGTACCTTGTACCAGGTGTCCGGCTTCATATCCTGAAATTCATCGAGCACCACAAAGTGCAGTGCCACACCACGAAGCGTATCGGGCTTATCCGCACCTTTCAGCGCGATTTCAGAGCCGTTCTTCAGCACGATGGTCATCGTGGTGTCGTTTTTCTTACGAACCCATTTGCGCGGCAGAACTTCCTGCAGGTCATCCCACAAGATTTGGCGAGCCATCTGGTAAGTCGGTGCGACGTACCAGACACGTTGCTTCTTCTCTTTGGCTGCCGCGCGGATGATGGTGGAGATCGACAACCGGGATTTACCCCAGCGTCGACCCGCACACACCACTTTGAAACGATGTGGCGACTGGAAGACTTGCATCTGCCCAGAATGCAGCTGTACGAGACTCAGAGATGACGGGATGGCCATAGTTAGACGCTCCCATCACTTTCATCACCAGACGCGTCAGAATCGCCCTCTGCTTCGCTCAGTGCTTCCTCTTCGAGTGACTCAAGCAGATCGTCATCAATCAGATCCGGCTCATCATCTTCCTTACGCAGCTGCGCCACCTGGGAAGGCGTAAGTTCGCCAAATACCAGGTTCGGGATTTCGTCTTCTTCGTTCTCAGCGCGATCCATACCGAGCGCTTTCGAGGATATTTCGAAGCACTTAGCGAGTGTGCCGCTGGCACGCTGGAGACTCTTCAGGTCATCTTCGATGGTTGCGAGTGGCTTGCCGTCCTTCTTGGCTGTGGCCACCTCATGCATCACCATCCGACCGAGTGCGAATGCCCAATCGTCGTAACGAGTCCGGCGCTCTTCGATTTTCTCTGCGCGCGCCTTCGCACGCAGCTCTGCGTCGGATTTGAGCGACTCGCGCACCATCTTCCCAACGGAGTCCGCGCCTTTCTCTAATCCACGCTTTTTGAAATGTCTGGAGAGCGTTTCACGACGAATGCCGTACTCTTCCTCCAGCTTGGAGAGTGTGTATTCGCCGGAAGTCCACTTTGCTTCGGCTTCTGCCCACTCAGCTGGCGTCAGGCGAGTTTTGCTCTCGTCTTTTTCTACAGTCATAGATCCCTCTAAAACACTCAGAGCGCATCCTTGCGCTCCTAAACAACTTGTTTAATTCTGTGCCTAACCAATTTGTTTTCTGGGTGTTTAAAACCGGGCTGGGGAGTATTCAGAACCTGCTTCCGTATATATTTAATAAGTCACTTAGTATTTATATATACGGAAGCAGGCTCTCAAACTGGCTCCCAGACCGACTTACATCACCAGTAATTTGGCTCTGGCACGACCTAACGTGGTCAGTCCCAGCGTGCGACGGTGGTAGCCAGAATCACCGCGCTGGCGGCACATTCCTTTCTCCACCAGCCCCTTCTTCACCAGTGCGCGGATCGAGAACTGCATACTCTGTTTGGTCGTTTTGTACGGCAGCACTTCCAGTAGCTCGTCCAGATCGAGCAGATGCCCACGCTCATGGCCTAAATTGATGGTTTTGATGATGTCTTTTTGTTTGTCGGTCAACGTCATGGCAAATCCTTATGCCGGTAATGCAATTTCAAGAGGTTTATTCAAAGGCTGTTTGTCGAATGCCAGCAGTGGCAGAGTGTCAGGCAGCTGACGACCAAAGTCCGGGTTTCGGTACACGCCATAGAGCGGAGACGTGAAGCTCAGGTTGTGAATATCCTTGAGCAGCTTCACGATGCTGGCCTCGTCCACCAGACTGTCGGCAATGTCCTGAATCGTCGTGCCACGATTACGCCCGGCTTTGGCCAGGGAACTGTTCTTGTGGTAGTCAGCGACCAGATCACGCAGCGCACGACGGCGGCGAGACTCACTCATGGCGAACAGCTCTTTGACGATCGCTTCGTTGTCGCCAGGGTCGGAACGGAAATGACGCTGGAAGACGCGCAACGCACTCTCATAGCTCTTCGGACGCTCCGGACGGATGAACTGGAACCCTGCTTTCATGGCGAACGGGTTGTATTTGCTCATCGACGACTGGATCTCGATGATTGGCCGGTCGTGCATCCTGCTAACCAGGTTAATCATTCGATAGGAGACACCGACGCCGCGGTACTGAGTGTCCACAACGGAACGGCTGATCACCGCAAAGTTGTTGTTCACGTACCGACCCCAATACTGGTTGGCCACGGTGGTATTGGTGGTTGGCTTCAGCTTAGGAAACATGCGATGGCGAGGCGCCAGCAGCAGTTTCGGGTAAGCCATAACCACGACGCCCACCAGCCGGTCGTCCAGTTCGCAGCGATAATACGTTGGCGCGAACGGCTTACCATCCGTCTTGTAGTGCAGCGACTTCAGCGCGTGCCAGTCTTCAACCGTGCCTTTGGTAACGGTCATACGCTCCAGAAAGTCCAGATGACGCGGGAACTCTTCCGGGCGGTAGCGTTTGATGATGATGTCTGTCATGTCGATCACCTGCGCTCGATATTGGCATTGATGAAGTCCAGGCGAAGCGATTCCATCGCCCCAACCATGACGTATGGACGCCCACCGTTATGCCAGCAATCCAGAACACTGCCGTCGTTGTTGATCATCAGCAGCGCCAGGCTCTGGCTTTTGCCTTCTCTGGCGTACTGGAGTGCTTCTTCCAGCAGGCGGATGACTTCAGCGTTGTTGTTGTCAGCCTCTTTCGATGGCTTCAGCTCTACGATCTTCAAATCAGGCATATTCCACCTTCACGCGTTCTTTGTAGTGCTTGGTGATCTGCATATCCGGGCGCAGCGCGTTCTTCAGGTCTTCGTGGGTCGTCGCCACCATTACCGTCGCACCAACCTTACGGGCGGCACGCTGGAGGTTCGACGCCACAACCTGGGCGGTTACACGGTCGAGAACAGCGCCAAATTCGTCGGCTGCCCAGACTTTGGCGCCTGACTCGATCAGCTTGGCGATCTTGAGACGGTATTTCTGGCCGTCAGACATCTCGGATGGCTTGCGCACAAAGAGATAGGCGTCATTCAATCCGGCCATAGACAGCAGCCCCAGCGCTTCGCTGGTGGTTTTGCCCAGCTGGTCGATGACGTTAACCTCATTGTCGAAGGTAAAGTCATCGATGGAGGCTACAGAAAGCCCTTCATCCTTCATCTGGCGTTGCAGCTCGCGCAGCACAACGGATTTACCGGAACCGGATTGGCCGGTGATGTACACCACATCGCCCTGCTTCACTTCCAGCTCCAGATTATCGTAAAGCGTCCACTCTTTTTCGTCCAGGCCAAGACCAAACGATTCGGCAATCTCCAGCGTGCGCGTGGTTTTGTTCACGCGGGTCTGAAACGATACGTTGATGGTGTATTTGCTCATGCAGCCAACTCCCCAGAAGAAACTTTCTCCGCATACGCCACAAAAGCGTCTACCCCGCTTTCTCCCGTGATTTCTTCCATGTGTGCAAGCAAATCCCCAACCACAATGGCAGAGCCAGCAGGGAGCGTTTTAAAGCCCAATACGTCGATGACGCGTACTTCTTCAGAGGCCACTTCACGACTGATCTCGGTGTGCTCTTCTTTCTGGCGTTCCGTCTCTTCGCCCAGATCGAGCACCAGAGAGCCGGTTTCCATCTCTTCGGTCATGCTGCCGACAAGCACGTTCAGCTCGCGCTCTTCAAAACCGAAGACCTCGACGTCGCCAAGCACCAGGGATTCCAGTTCCTGCTGCAATTTGATGGCGTCGTAGTCAATACTGGCCAGGCGGTTGTCTTCCAGACGCTTCGCCTTCACTTCTTCTTCGCTCAGATCGTCTCGAACGATGACCGGCACACGCTCCAGACCAGCCAGAAGTGCCGCCTCGCGACGACCGTGGCCAGTAATGATGACGTCGTGCTTGTCGACAGTGATCGGCTGGTCAAAACCGCGCTTTTTGATGGCGGCCGCCAGGTCGCGGATCTGCTGTTCGTCATGTTTTTTGGCGTTCATCTCATACGGGATGAGTTCTGCCGGGTTTCGATAGACGATTTCAAAGTTTTTGGTCATTACATACGCTCCTTGTAGTAGTCGACCAGCCAAACCAGGGCTTCCCCGGCGTTCTCCATTTCGTTACCGGTATTGATTCCCTGCTCTTTGATGATGGTTTTGATGGTGTCGGCGACGCGATCTGACGCATCAAACGTCACCTTGAAGCGCATCGTCTGGTGTTCAGCGCCGACTCGCTCGGTTTTCTCGCGTTTGTCCTCATCGACCGGCTCGTCATCGCCACGGGATAGCGCTTCCAGCGCTTCAAGATCGATAACGGACGCTTTGGCGAGTGTTGCAGCCATTTCGTCGTCATACGGGGCGATATCGGACAACCGGTAGTCGATTTCAGACTGGATTTCTTCGATTAAGCGCTGCAAAGCGACCTGATCGTCTTCGCCGTAGCGCTCGTTATCGACGAGGGACATCTGCTTGGCCACCAGGTCGTTAATTTTGCCCACGGAGATGACGGGAACCGTTGAAATGCCCTGCTCCATCGCGGCACGCCAGCGGTGTTCGCCACCGAGGATCTCAAAAACTCCACCGTCCAGCTCCCGCGCCAGAATTGGCTTAAAAAAGCCCAATTTTTCGATAGAGCCTTTCAGTTTTTCGAAGTTTTGCGCCCCAACGGAATTGGTATTCCAGGGATTCGGACGCAGGTTCGCGACTTCCACCTGCAGAATCGTAATTTTCACATCCATAATTCTGATACAATCCATTGCATAAGTACTTACTTACTATAATAGCCAATTACCATACAAAAGGCACGAAGGAAAGAGGTTTATGACAGTTCGGATTGTATCGAATGCAGTCAATGCGCTGATTTCTGGCGCTGATGACAACGTGAAACGGCTCGTTCAGGAGATGTTGAGCTATGAAGTGGAGGCTGGTGACTGGAAAGGAACCAGCACGATGTTCAACTGGAGCAAAAACGCGTTCCCGGCTGGGTTTGCGAAGCCAGTTGCAGCTAACCTTCTGAAAGCTGGCATCAAATGCGTGCATGTGCGCAAGGAAAAAGCCCCCGCGCTGGGCAAGCCGAACCCGGTAGTTAACCCATTCCCGTATAACCCGGACTATGCGTATCAGGATCAGACTGTGGAAACACTGGTGCGCGAAGGGATGATGATTGCCCAGATTGCGACGGGTGGCGGTAAATCGAACGTAGCGTGTAAGGCAGCTGCTCGCATTGGTCGTATGACGCTGTTTTTAACCACGCGCTCGGTTCTGATGTTCCAGATGGCAGAGAACTTCCAGAAATCCATCGATTACCGCGCGGAGAATGGCGAGCCGTGGCTGAAAGGTCAGAAAGTTGGGGTGATTGGATCTGGTGAGTTCCAGGTCTCGCGCCATATCAACGTTGCCACGGTGCAGACCCTGGCCAGTTTTCTCGAAGAGCCACCGCGCGACGCATCACCGGAGAAAAAACAGTACCACCTGAAGCGCCGGGAACTGGTTAAGCGCTTTCTGTCCAGCGTTTCTCTGCTGATTCTGGAAGAGGCACACGAATCATCTGGTTCAAACTTCTACGATATCGCCCGGTTGTGCATCAATGCCGATTACCGTCTGGCGCTGACAGCTACGCCGTTCATGAAGGACTCGACCGAGGCAAATATGCGTCTCATGGCCGTTGCCGGCCGCATTGAGATAAAGGTAACGGAGAAATATTTGATCGATCGAGGTATTTTAGCGAAACCATACTTTCTATATCATAAAATCGCGTACACTCCAGACGAGGTGCGGATTAGGGCCGAACTTGCTTCGAAACACCTGAACTTTCGGGTTGGAATGAGTACGGCTTACCAGAAAGCCTATCAGTTAGGCATCGTTTACAATCTGGGCCGCAACGAGGCTATTGTGCGCGAAGCGTTAATGTACAAAAGTCACGGTCTGAACTGTATGACGCTGGTTCGTTTGAAGCGTCATGGTCAGATTTTGATGGAAATGATGAAGGAAAGCGGCCTGAAGGTCGATTTCATCTACGGAGAATCAAACCAGACTACCCGACAAGCAAAGCTCAACAGTCTGGCGGCAGGCAAGATAGATGTTCTGATTGGTTCAACCATTCTGGATGTTGGTGTCGACGTTCCAAGCGTAGGGGCGGTGATTCTGGGTGGTGGCGGCAAAGCCGAAGTTGAGATGCGCCAACGTGTTGGTCGCGGTCTTCGAGCCAAAAAGAATCAGGCTAACGTGTGCTTTATTACCGACTTCATCGACGTGAGCAACAAATACCTCATGTCACATTCATATGAGCGGAAGCACATTATCGACACGACGCCTGGGTTTGCCGAGGGCGTATTGCCGGTGGGTAGCACATTCGATTTCACTGTTTTGAATAGAGAGTAAGCATGAGCGAGAAACGCGCTATACACTGCCAGGTTCAGTTAACCGAAAAAGCAAACGACAAGCTGGAAACCTTTCAGAATCGACTGCGTGAACGCAATATTAAGCTGTCAAAGGCAGACATCATCAATCTGGTGCTGTCCAACATGACGATGGCTGATTTTGATAAGGCAGCTACGTCATTAGAGGCTTCTGCAAAGGCCCGTGAAAAGGTCATGAAGATTTACGAATCCTCTGGCATGACCAAAGAAGATCTGGCCGATATTCTCAAACGTCTCGATTAAGCATTAAGGGCGTCGCAAGACGCCTTGTTCGTTGAAGTGATAAGGATTTAGTTCAAGCCATGAAACACGTTCTACTTCCACTGATTACCATCCCCGTTTTACTCCTGAGTGCATGTTCATCCCGCCCTGTGTCTGTAGCCGATGCAAAACCGGCGCCGCAGGCCAGAGTTTTCAAATACCAGACGTCTGCACCAACCACGCTGGTGGTTATGAGGGACAAAGGTATGATAGGTGCGGGCTGTGACGCGTCCATCTTCATCAATGGTGAGACGGTTGCAAAACTTGAGACCGGTGAAAAAGCGACGTTCCATCTTGATGTCGGGCAATGGATTGTTGGCGCTTCACTGGAAGGCGCCGGGCTGTGCGCACTGAACCCTGCTCGTCAGGAACGCGAGACCATCACCAAAGCTGGCGAGACGAAAGTCTTCCGGGTGTTCACCAGCAACGCAGGTGACATCGATATCCTACCAACGACACTGTGACGATATGACGAATATTACTGACATCACCTACGGGATTCCTGCAGAAGTCTGGCCGCGCGATTACACCAACGTGGAGAAGGCGCTGATGTTCTGGCGTAAGTCTCTCATTCCTGTAAGGGTCACGATGGAAGATGGTCAGGTGTTCTGCATGTACGTTCAGGGTCTCATGTCGTCGCGCAACAAAGTCGATCTTTGCCCTGCCCCGTTCGACAAAGAAAATCGTATAAGGCTCCCACTTGAGCGAATCAGCACGATTGAATCAGGTGTGACAGAAGGTATTGCGCACGATTTCACGGGTCGGACAACGGTACACCCAGACTATGTGGACAATCGGCCATCTCGCCGTGATTTCTTCAAAATTTGTCGCCAGGCTCATGAGATGCAGAAGTCTATAAGGGTCTACATGGCGGATGGCCGTGAAATTGAGGGTGTGTCTTCAGGCGTTGACGCTTGCCAGGTCAAACTCAACATGGGGGACGGTCGGAAGACAGTCGTCATGTTCGATTGGGTCGAACGGATTTTACCGTTTTAAATCTATAAGGGTAATAACCGGCTAAGTCCGGTTATTATTTTATGTGTCACTTCCCGTTATATTTATTTCCCCTAATCCCGATTCCGTTTTAAATATATAAGGGTGATTGACCGAATAGGGAATTTATTTAGGCAACACCTTCGAGAAAACGCGTTTTATTTCTAAGACTTTGATTTTTATTGAAGAAAAATTTTTTTCGTTCCCGCGTAAAAAACTCTTGATTTTAATTTCTGTATATCGATAATTACTCACATCGAAAGCGAACACGCTGACGATAAACAAATAACAAATTAAGTTATCAATATTACATAAGGATTAATATCATGTCTAACGTTGCTATCTCTAAAAAATCCATCATCGACGCTGCTGTAGTTATCGCTAACGAATTACAAGTCGCTGCCAACAATGCTACTCAGACTTATAACAATCATTATCAGAATGGTACGCACACAAAAGCAGATAAAGCTAACATGCTTGCAGCGACTACAAAACTGGCTTATTTCACCAACAACGTTTTAAACGCTGTTAATGATGATAAACTGGCTGGCGTGTTTTACTACGCGATTAAAGCAAGCAAACAAGCGCCAGAAGTGTTTTTCCGCGAAGCTATGACAAATAGCTATTCTCTCGAAAAATTGGTTTATCTGGTTAAGTCTATCAAGTCTGGTAAATGCGTTTATTCCGTCGCTGATATGTCCGGATCTCGCGTATTCGCATTAATCGAAATGATTAATGATGAACTTGAAACATTCACAAATGGCGCTGTTTTCGATTTGATGAATGAAGCCAAAAAAGAAAACGAGATTAAATTGGACGCTGGATATACTCAAGCCAACCAGTTAATCAATCTCTGCGAACGTCTCGGACTAGTGGAGAAGATCAAAGGAATGGGCGCAGCGAAAAACGGATCTCAGCAATATCGCTTTATCAAAAATGATTTTTATAACTATCTGGCTGATGCTTTCAAAGCGTAATTAATTGAATATAGCGCCCACTATGGGCGCTTATTCAAAAATCTTAAATCTGTATTCAATTTTATTTTTTAAGGAACGTTTTTATGATTATTTTTATCGCTGGCGTTAACATCCATAATCATACTCTTGTTTATGATATCGCTGGTTTGGCTGGATACGCTCTCAGCTCTGAAGTAGTCGACGAAACCACGTTTAAAATAGATCTGAATAGCGCGGAGCATAGGAAGCGCGCAGGAATCAAGGAATCAGATGTTCTGTTAATGATTCAAGAATTTTTAAACGCTGGTTTTAAAATTCACTTAGAAAAATAAAAACAAAAGCGCCCACTATGGGCGCTTTTTTCGTTTCAAGATCCGCACACCATAACGCGCCATTGTTGGCGTGTTTTTTATTGTCTGAAGTCAGCCAAAACAGACCAAAAATAAGCGCCATAAACGCGCCAATTTAACGCGTTTTTATGTGTGGTGGTACATACCCATTACCCACAATAAAAAACACGTTATAGCGCGTTTTACAGCGTTTTAGCGCGTGGCTTATTTTGTCGTGTCGTGGGCGTGATCGTCTGGCGATATCTGGCGACGTGATCCGCGCCATCCTTCGGGACGTGTCGGCAATATTGGCGCTATCCGTGGGCGCTCGCGTATCATTGGCACGTTGGCGCGACGTGTACGCGCTTACAGTGGTTTACCCACGGATTCACATAATCACATAGCGAAAGCTATCTGGATGGCTCAGGGGCTGAAACCCCACCAGCGCTACCCCAGCGCCCCTGCGATATTTTCTGGCAGGATTCTGGGCTTCTCCCGCTCTGTTTTCTACATAAAGGCAAACCCCGCCGTTTCCCGAAAATTCCCTGGCCGTTTCCCTTCGGTTCCCCGGACAGCTCTCTGGCCGTTTCTGAAATTCCCTGCGGCAGCTGGTGGACGAAAAGAAAGGGGCGTTTCCAGCCCCTCCCCTCTTACTTGCCAGCCAGGATGTGAATGCGGTTCTTTCCGTACACCTCTTTCACGTATTCCCCGCACGAGACACTCCACGAGTCGATTCCTGCTTCGTAGGTGACGTTTTTGCACTTGATGGCATTGTTGGCGATACGCATCCCCTCCCCCACTGCTTCCTGTTCGCTGAAGTCGAACCCGGATTCTGTTTTAACCCATAGCGCGATCTGCGTGGCGAACTCAATGAGTTTCGACTGGCAGAAGCGACCGCTGCGCACCGGGAAGATGAATACGCCAAATCCCGAAGTGGAGACATACGCTTTCTCAAATACGCGTTTATGGCGACGGTTGCAGATAATGTCATTGGTGATCTGCTGTTTCTCTTTACCGGACAGCTCGATGGTTACATTGTCACGCCAGGCGCCCAGCACGCTTTTCTCGTTATCAGAGAACGTCACAGAAATATGGCCATGCGCAGGGGTGTTAACAGTAGCGATAAAATTCATATCATCAATCCTTTAAACAATTTGTTTTCTTGTTGGCTTAATTATCGCTACGCGCATAAGGCGTCCAAGCGTTCTGTTCCGGCTGCTGGTGGCCGGCAGGGAGTCGGAGGGTTGTTCGGTAGCCTGGCGGTAAGAGGTGGGTGTTTTTAGCCTGCGGGAAACAGGATGGTCATTTAAGGCCACCAGCATGGGTGGCCTCGTTCTCTTAGTGGAGCAGACCGACGTCGATGGTATCGCCTGAGCCATCCACGCGGATCATCAGCATGGCGAAGGCATTTAGTGGGTAGCCTGCGTGCCAGTCCGGGAAGCGGTCATCGCGCATGAAGTCGGCAATGTCATAAACGCTGTCCTCAAAGTGGAAGAAGCGGGCATCACATTGTTCGTCCTGTTCAACGTGATCCATTTCCTGCTGCTCTTCCGGCGACAGGTCGAGCCAGGATTCCAGCCATACGTTTTCAGCTTTAGGGGAGATAGTGAAATCGGTCATGTGCATATCCTCCATGCGTAAACATCTTGTTTTCTTGTTGGTGTAATTATCGCAATGCGGATAAGGCAAAAAACATTTTGTTATCGGGGATAAGAAAATGGCGCGGGTTACGCGCCATTGGAGGGATTACTCGAATACGCTTTCCGGGATGTAGTTTTCAACCGGTTCGTTGGACACGATGCGCAGACCGTATTGTCCAAGCCAGGTGTTGCTCGGGTTCAAGTAGGAGGTGTACAGCTCGTCTGCTTTCACCATCATCTTCTCAAACATCTCTTTGTTTACGCCGCGGAAATACGTTTCCAGTTTCAGCAGCATTGGTTCGGATGCGTTGCTGATGCTCTGGAAGCCTACGGTGTACACCCCATCCTCTTCTGTCCCGGTGCGGATCAGGGTGGTGGTGAGCACTTCAGTCCCGTTCGTGCTGTCACGCAGAATAGCGGTCAGTTTTGCAACTTTTCCGCCTGAGGTTGTTTCTGACGCATAGTACAAATCAAGAACCAGGTTTTCACGAATTACAGTCATTTTTGGTCTCCCTGTTGTTGACCTGATTATATTATTGCCATAGGTAAGCACTTACAATACAGGCAAACAAAAAAGCCCCGAAGGATGGACGGGGCTGTCGTAGGGTCGACTAATCGCTTTTGCACATGTCAGGCTGTCGCCAGGAGAGAGGCACGCTGGATTTCTTGCTGGGCCACTTTGTTCGCTTCCAGTAGCGCCTGTTCCAGCTCTCCTTCCGGCCAGATGATCTGTTTTGCCATCCACCCTCTTCCACTCTGGCGACGCACACTCATTACGTAACGCGTGCGGGAACCATTGTCGAACGAGACCAGCGTCTCTTTGAACAGGCGAATGGCAGTGCCGTTGGCGATGATATCGAGCAGGGTCAGCTGGCTCATTACGGTTGGTTTTTCTTTACGTGGCTGGCCCGCGCTCAGTTTGGTGATCATCGCGTTTTTCATAATTCACTCCGTAAACAACTTGTTTTCTTGTTGGTGTAAATAATACCAGCGAGAAAACGGCTACAAAGCATAGCGTTACGGTGTTGCGCTGCCCCGGAGGTTGCAAACAGCAAAAAGCCACCGTGCTGGTGGCCTCACTCTTAATCTTCGTCGTCCGGGAACTCGATGTGTACCGCGTCCACCAGCTCCCGCTTTTCATCTTCACTCAGCAGGTGCCAGATGTCCTTCCCTTTGGGTGATTCCCCTTCAGCCGGGACGAACGACCACAACTTGCGGTACAACTCCGGCCCCACAGCATCCAGGCACTCAGCCAGGGAATCCACGCTCCACACCTCAACCATCACAGGCATCTTAATCATCTCTTCACCCTCACTTCGTTTTTGACGTTGTGCAGTTCCACGCGACGGACATTGGGTTGTCCTCGATATGGAAATCAAACGTCCCTTCTCTGTATCCTTCAGAGATGAGCGTCGCCACGCGGCCAGCAACATCCTGAGAGCGGATAACGTCATCGAGGGAGATCTCACACTCGGAGGACGCTTCCTCGCCACAGAGGGTGATGCTGATATTCAGATGCTTGTACATGTGTTTCTCCTTTGTCTAAACACGTTGTTTTCTTGTTGGTGTTATTATCGCAATAAGACATAGGCGAAAAAGGATTTTATGTAGGGAAAGCCAGGCTGGGCAGTGAGTATCCGGGAACGACACGGGAACCAGTATTTACGATATTCTGCTCTACGCGCGCCGCAGGGCTGGTGGGCAGAATTTTCTTCTTCCCGAAAACCTACTGAAATCGCTTGAGACCCGAGGATGGTCTGGCAGAATGGAGTCCAGCAGCTGTACGAGAGGGAACGAAAATCCCCCGCGATTTTCAGGCGAGCGAAGAGTAAGGCACACTCCCGCGGATTTCCCGCACCGCTCCCGCAGCCGTCCCTCGCTCTGTACCGGGATGTACCCGTTTCCCGACCGGCAGCCAGCCTTTTCCCGGTTCGTATAGCGGGATTCCCACCGTTTCCCTGAAAACCTCCAGCCTTTTCCCTGCGGCGACGCTCCCGTTTCTGAAAAGGGACATGGCCTTTTCCCTGGATGGCCCGAAGGCTGACCGAAGGGGTGGAAAGGGACGTTACGGGGGATGAAAACTATGGCTTGAATTCCTACGGAGAAAGTAGCGATACCCATCTTCCCCTTCCCACTTATACCTCCAGTTAAATCTCTACGGATTTTCTCTCCTATGGGGGCATATACCTTCCCCCTGATAACGCTCTATACGGCGAGTATTCCTTTGGGTGAAATGGGAGGTTTGTTCTCTCTACCGGCGTATGTGGTTTCGTTGTTCTTGAGGTGGTTCTTCTCTGTGTTTTCGTCTGGGTTGTTCTCGTCGTTTTGGTGAGTGTTCTTCTCCGTGTATTGAGTAATGGCAGGTGCGCTTTTCTCTTCGTTTATGTGAAATGATGGAAGTGTGGGTAATGGCAGTAGGGCGCTTTTGTTGTTCTCCGCATATGAAGTAATGGCGTTCCCTGCTATTCAGGGATTTGCGCTCTCTTCCGGGGTAATGGTGGGTAAGCGAGATTGCGACGGTTCCTGTTCTGGTCTGGGTTTGTCCGGGGTTTCGTTCTGGCTGTTCTTCTCCGTGTTTTGGGTAATGGCGTGCCGGGTTTGCGTGCGCGAGCTGCGTTCTCGGTTGCCTGGGGAGATTAGGTGGGTGCTCTGTAGCCTGGGGCAAAGAGGTGGGTCTTTTCGGTAGCCTGACAGGAAGAGGTGGGTCTTTCCGGGATTGTGGGTAATGGCGTCTCTGGGTTTCCTGTGGGTGTGGTTAACTTGTTTTCTTATGCCTGAAAACAACTTGTTTAGATATCCAATATAACGCAACGGGAGCGCTTCTGAGCGTGTCTGTTTTTGGGTGGTATCACGAGTCGTTTTTGACGTTTTGGTCGCAGGGAGATGGATTCTGGTGCGCAGGATTTTGGATATAAGAGATGGCGTCGAAAACGTCAACTTTTTAGACCAAATCAGGGGAAAGCGTTGACTTTTCGTTGATGTGTTATTTATTTGTTTTCTTATGGGTGTAATTATCTTAAATGCCTTGTCACGCCTGGGCTGGGGTAGGTTGGAGGGGTGGAGAAAGTGGCGATCAACGGACTCTTATAGAAATCCTCAATTTGTGACCGCCAATGTCAACGAGTTGCAGCCGTTAGTTGTTCAGATAGGCATCAGGAACGCGGACATAAAAGTTTCTGTCGCCGGTAAGTTCCAGAGTAACGTTAATATCATTGCCGTTATCCAGCGTAGCCGTCGCTTTATAGAACTTGTCCGTAACCTTGTCCTGAATTGTCACCTTCATACATTTCGGCGCTGTGGTTCCGTTATTCTCTTTCAGAATGGTCGTTACGAGAGGACAAGCCGCTTCTTCAAGAGCAACCTCTTCCTGGTGCGGGATGCCGATGAAGATGATGCAAGCCAGCGAAGCGACAATGACGATAAACGGAATCCTACTCCCTTTTGTGATGGTCGCACGCTTCCAGAGATAGACCGGCAGGAAGAGTACGCCCCACAAAATGGCCGGTGGTTCATAGCCTGCTTCTGAGAGTGCCATTCTGTCGGCCACCAGCAAACCGATGACTGCAACACCGCCAATGACCATTGCGTAATTGAAGTACTCGTCTGGCGGTACGCCAAAGAAGAGAGGCACGAACGCTAATATCCACGCATAAATATTTTTCAGAGGTTTTGTTTGTTGGTTCTGGGTTTCCATCACATCCATTCCATCAGATAAAAAAAAACAGTCATATGTTACCAATTTTCCTCGCTTATATGACCTGTTTACTCAACGGGTGGGCAATCACCAATCCCATGCAGGCAATCCGTCCACCAGCTCGGCGTCGCTATCGAATTGCACCGCGTCAAAGCCGGCATCCAGTATGGCCTGTATGTTGGAGATCGCCTCTTTCGAAATGCCGTATTCACTTAGCTCTTCTTTCCAGTCACTGCCACGCATTCCAGCACGAACAATCCAGCCGTACTGTGTACCGTGTACCCAATTCAACCCGCGATCGGTAAGTGGATCGAAGCAGGCAATGGGTAGCCGCTCTGAATCCGCTGCCGTTACGTGGGCGGTGCTGATCACTGCCGTCTTATACGATTCGGTGATTTTCAGCATCATGCCTTCTCCTTTGGAAACAGAATGTCGGCCGTGTCAGAAATGACGTCCCAATTCACGCCGACACTGGCGTCATGGCACTCTTTGATTTTTCGCAAAACCTGAACGCACTGTTCGTCAGTCAGGTCTGGTCGCACTTCACCTACATCTTCCTTGTGCCACATCACCAGCAGCAGCAGCTCGTCTTCTGGGTAGTTCTCCAGCTTTTCGATAATCTCTTTTGCGGTTCCGAACATGATTAACTCCTTAAACAACTTGTTTTCTTATTGGTGTTATTATCTCAAATAACGAAAGGCAGAAAACAAGATGTTTAAGGGATGACTAGGTGAGTTTGAAGTCGTCTATGCCATCAACAAACTCCATATACCTGGCTTCGACACTCGACAATCTGATCAGATACGCAAGCCCGTAACTTAGTGAAGTGGGTTGCTCCAGCACAAATTCGAACCCATCCTCATGCGTTTTACCAAGCCAGAACCCCCCACCGTATTCTTTTTCACGTTGGAAGAAAACGAACTGTCCGGGTATTAGGTGCTTGAGTGCTTCGCCCCTATAGACGATCACATATTTGGAAGTCTTGCTGCCCATTGCTTGCCCCTCAATACTGTATATATAAACAGTAGTATTTATTACTATACCGGTCAACTTTGCGGGTTAAGGGAATAACAAGGTGGTGAAAACAATTTATTTCGGCACTTGAGATTTTACAAATCGCACATACATGGAAAACGGCAATTTTTGAAACCTGATTTGGCCCATGTGAAAGGAGGAAACGATGAAGACCTATGATCGCAACCGTAACGCTATCACTACCGGCAGCCGAGTGATGGTGGCAACAAATGGTGCAACGGGAGTCATCAAGGAAATCTGCGGAGAAGGCAAATCAGAAGAACAACTACGCCGTTCTGACTGCGTGTCTATCGAAGGTGTGGAAGGTCTGTTCTGCCCAATAGATTTAGTTCGCCTGGGATTCCATTAATTTAATAATCTAGAAAACAAATTGTTTAAGGCCACTACTGTGGCCTTCTTTTACTCAGCGATAAGCGATCCAATCATCGCCTGTAGCTCTCGTTCTTTTTCTTTGGCTACGCGGAGTAATTCGGCATTTACATGACGTTGCAGCTTATCCATTACACGGAACGACGGACGGCGCATAACGCTCTCGTCGATGGCTTTGGTATTCAAGCTAATAAGATGCCCGAAGTGGTTGAAGCCAGCCCCGACGAACACTTCATATAGCTGGGCGTCGCGCTCAAACAGCGCGATCCCATTTCGCACCTCAAGCAGCGTTCCTTCCTCAATAAGCGTATCCAGCGCCTTATCCCAGACCGGACAAAAACGATAATTGAAACCTTCCAGTAATGCTGTAAAAAACAGCGAAACGGCATTACCCAACTTCATAGTTACTCTTCCTTACTCCTTGCTCTGTTAGCCTGCACTTCCTTAGCCAGCTCGTAGGTAATTTTGCACGGCACAATCATCGCCCAGCCTTTTTCGTGGCTGTTAATCACTTGCTGAACATGGCCGTCTGTAATGGGCAGATCCGGCAACTGTTTAAAAACTTCCATCTGCTCATGGATATGCAGAAACCACCTTGCCAGCTCCATCTGCTCACCGCGGGTGAGGGGATTGTCCAGCAGGGACTTAACAAAAGCGGAGACTCGCTCGACAAGCAGGTCATTCATGCCGCGCACCTCTCTGCTTTCTCCTGCAATTCGCGAACATACTCAACCAAAGAGCCGCCTGGCGGGATCTGGCATTCCTCAACCAACTGGAAGTAGATGTCTGCGGCCGCGCGTGTGTTCGAGCCTTTGTTCAGCTGTTCTTCGCGCAGCGCATCACGTTCGTTGATCAAACGGACGCACTCGCCGTTACGCTGATCCACAACGGCCTCAAGTTCAGCGATACGTTCGCCTGGCGTCTTACCTTCTTTGCGCTGGATGGTGACGGTAAACTCGCCCATTTCAGGAACGTTGTACCCCAGCTCCAGGTAGTTTCTGGCGCCGCTGCGGACAAACTCACCTGCGAACATGGTGGCGAACATCGCAGAGGCCATCTCTCCTTTGAAAAGCGACTCCAGATCTAACGGAGTGCCGGCAGCCAGAGCCTCTTTTGCTGTGTCCATTGCGTCCATGAACCGGTCAAACTCATTGGCGCGTTTCTCAAGGTCTCTCCACTGCTGGCTCCAACGGCGTGCCAGATGGTCGATAAAAACCTGCGCCGATTCATCAAAGTTACCTTCGAACGTCACAAGCTCCTTGTCGATTTTGATGGTTCCGGCAGGCGCTCCTGCATTCCCCTGTAGCACTAAATTAAATGGCAGCTTCGCCTGATCAACGCTGGCGAATGTAATTCTCGATTTTTCGCTCATGTGTTTACCTCTGATAAAGTGGCTCTATTCTTACATAACTTAGGTAAGTATTTACCTATCATTTTACACGTTTGAAAACGTATACGCTGACAGTGATTCCGGTGTCTTCAAACTCGTCAGTAAACGACTTCCCTTTGGCATAAACGAAATTATCCAGCGTCATCCAGTTCAGAACTGGCGCATCACCCGGCAGTACAGCCACCAGTCGCCCGCCGACTTTAAGATGCTCCAGCGCGGCCAGCGTATGCTCTCTGTGACGGCCAAGAGAGTAGGGCGGGTTCATGACGATTTTGTCGAACTGATAATCTGCGTTGTCCTCAGACCACTTCATGAAGTCGCAGCAGACCGTATTTGTGTACCCCTTGCCAAGCAGGATATCAGCGAAGAGAGGTGCGACTTCTATGCAGGTAACGTCTTCCGGATTGGCGTCGATGCAGGCCAGCAGATCTCCGCGCCCGGCTTCAGGCTCCAGCAGCTTCTCACCTGGCTTCAGCTCTATGGCTCTGGCAACGTACTCCGCTATCAAACGTGGGGTAGGGTAGAACTGGTGTGATTTCGTATCCGGTATTAAACCGGTGGCCACAATCGTATTGAGCGTATGGCCGATCTCATACGGGAACTGCCAGTGCTTTTTCTCCTGCACGCCGCCAATGAAGTTCAGTGTGCGCTCAAGCTCTTCCACCTGCGACTTCTGGAGGTTGGAATCAGAGAAGTACCAGACGCCTTTGTCTTTGCTGAATCGCCCGTCGCGCAGCGCGGTACGAACCGGCTCGGAGATCGTCTTCTGGATTAACCCGAACTCTTTTGGTGCCCGTGTTTTGGGTGCAGTACGGCATGGCGCCGGGATTGCTGCAGGCATAATGTAAGCCAGCACCTCATTCAGCTTCCAGGCCACGTCAGGATGTATTTCAAAGTGAACGTTGCCGTTCTTGAACATCTTTACGCGCATCAGGTTTCCGTCGACATTCATCCAGTCACCGGTCTGGCAGTCGTTTGCCCGGTACGCAGCTGATAGCATCTCAGTTGTGCGGTTGATGGTGATGAACTCTTTGTGTGCGAAGAAATGAAGCATGACGCGCAGGTCGTCGATGTAGTCCTCTTTCCGGTAGTTCACGCTGACGCTGTCCCGCCAGAACTCGGAAATGCAGTTGGCGATGATCAGACGCTCGCTAAAGCCGTTCGTCTTGTTGGTCTTGTGGGCAGGACTCAGCGCCTTAAACAAGCCATACACGCGCTCAGAGAGGTATTTGTGCCTGTCATTCAGCAGATTGAGCATCGTGGGGATGACCGTTTCTGCTTTGAACTCCGGCACGCCAACGAACTCCTTAACTTTCATCTGGTAGCCGGTTCTGTCAGTCCTGATGGTTTCCTGCTTGCCCTCGATGAACTGCTCGCGCCACTCGTCGCGGCGGGAAGCTGGCATGATCAGCAGAACATTTGTCATATCCGTGACCTTCTTCCAGTACTCGGCCCAGATATTCTGTTTCACCCATTCCAGGTCGACTTTGTCCAGCCAGGCTCTGTTAAAGCGTGTGCGCTCGTCATCCGGCCGGTGGTTGAGTCGCAGCAGGCGGTTAATCATGTTGTGGCGTTCGTCGCCATAAACGAAGTCGTGAACCTGATACATGAATGCGATCTCTTTCTCGCACTCGGCCACAATTTCGTGGATGACGTTCATTTCCTGCCGGTAGTCGATATCAGTGTTTGGGGTGATAGCGTCAATGATGGAAAGGGCTGTATTCATGATTGCACCATTAAACAAATTGTTTTCTTGCTGGTGTTATTTTCCCAAAGTTGAAAAGGCGTAAAAGCAGCATTCACAGGCGTTGCAGCTGATTTAAAGCGTAAAAAAGGGGGCTTTCGCCCCCTGTCGGCAGGTGAGAAATTAGTGGTGTACGTGCTGCGTTTTGTGCGGCTGTTTGTTCAGGTCGTGGCGATGCGTAAGCTCGCGCATCATGTCTTCAAGACGACTCTTGGTGTCGTCAAGCTGGTCGGCCATTGCCCCCAGCAGCTGGCGAACGGCCATCGGATCGTCGCTGTTCAGCTCAGGCATTTTGAACCCAGACTGTGAAGACATCAGTTTGAAAGCGGCCAGCAACATCGCCAGAGAAGACTTCAACCCGGCGATTTCACGATCTTTGCTGGCGTTGGTTTCATCTGCCTTGACTGAATCCGGTGAGCACTTCGGCTTGCTTACCATTTCCAGAGTTGCCTGAAGTTTGTCGGCGCGTTCTTTCTCTTCCAGATACGCTTCGCCGAAATGACGCGCCAGCATCACAATTTCAATCGGATCATCAATCATGCTAGAGAACTTGAGAGCGCTGAAAAGGCGGTCGATAGGGGAGGCGTAGTCTTCGTGACCAACCACAAGACCCATGATCTCAACCAGTTCGGCCGCACCAACTTTTTTAATCACGCTTTCAACTTTGGCATTAGTTTTTTTGCATTTTTCGCACATGTGTTTTTTCCTTATGTTTTTAAACAAGTTGTTTTCTAGATGGCGTTATTATGGCGTGACTGAAAAGGTGGGCAAACGCTACGTAAAGGCGGACGCCCACGCTGAAGGTCTTCATTGTTAAAAAAATCCGAGAATGCTACCCACCGGAACAACGAAAATTCCCACGACACGCGCAAGTGTCATTCCGGCATCAAACTGAAGATCGCCACCGTTCACGAGTTTCACCAGATTCATGATCCAGCCACCAAGCAGAAAAATGGCGAAGCCAACAATCATCTCGATGACTTTCTGGAAGCTCCATTTCATGCAATAGCCTCAGTCACAGCAGAAGGAAGATCCGGAGTTGCAGGTCGAGCTGGAATCGTGTCCAGCAGCATCCCATCCAGAGAGACAGGGGGTCGTTCTGGCAGTGGTGTCGTCTGCAGGGTTGTAGTGGAAGTAGTTGTGTCCGGTATCAACAGACTCTGACCGGCTGGTACGGCTACCGCTGCCAGGGTTGCTAAAATTACTCCGTAGGCCATTGGCTTCAGTCGATTTCGTTGAAAATTTTCCATGAGAACTGTCCTTGTGTGCCTGGGATTCACGCAACACACGAGAGGCGACGGAATCACGCACCTTCTCCATGCCTACTGTCGCGCCCAGATTTGCTATGGCGGTAGCTTGCGCATCAATGCGCTTCTCCAGCTCAAACACTCGTTCTTCCAGTTCCGCAAGGCGTGCAGAAACACGACCGCTAAACAGCTCGGCCAGAACCAGGCGAATTGAACGGGGACGTTTATTGAAAGAAGTGAAAGGCGTTTGACGTGCCATTTGGATTCCATTCAGTGTCAGAAAGAGTTGCGGCTGGCCAAGCCAGCCGCCTTTTGGCGTTCCATCCTAGAACAGTACCTAACCGGTACTTCGTCATCCTGACGAACGGTAAGATACCTGATTTAAAATGATAGGTAAATACTTACCTATCATTTTGTGACAAAAATCCAATGTCACGCTTGTGAGGCATATCGGCTGCGGAGTAGGCGGCGATCAGAGCAGGCCGTTCAATAGATCTGCTTTGAGAGAGGATTGGACCAAGCCCTAGATAACGAGAGAGCACGGTGCTAATACCCAAGACGACAACAGACGAGTTCATGGCAACATTTTGGAAGGTATCTTCGTATCATGATGTGGTTAAATAGACACAATTTAACCCAATGGAATTTTAGCCATGCTAACCTTCTGGCACGAATATTCAGATCTCATCTCCGCATTTTTAGCGGCTCTTTTAGGTGGCTGTTTCACGATGAAAGGAGTGACAGCTCAGGTGAAACAGCAGGCAAAACAGCAGGCAACAGCGGCCAGAGAGAAGCGTATAACAACGCTATTGGGTGTCAGAGAGGAAATAGACTCACTGATTAAGTTGTAAAAGGGCCAGAATGGAAGAGGAAATCGAACAATACGACCGGAACTCACCGTTCGATAACATTTTCCCCATTACTCAAAACTACTTCACTTTCTATGAAGCTAACTCGGCATCTCTACCTGAAGTTCATAGAGAAACACTATCAAAAATTGTGGCTTTTTATACAAGCGCAAGAAGCCTAATTGATTCCTATCGCGGCAATAATGCCCTTATCGAAAGGCTGGACTCCACGCAGGTTGCCAGTGACATTACTGGCAACAAAGAGCATCTTGCACACCTGAAAAGATACACAATCCTAGCCACAGAGTACGGCCGCGGATTAATGATGATCCATGAAGAGGTCATGCTGCGCTATAAACAGGTTATAGAAGCCATCGATGGTGAAATCTCGCAGCTACAATGCAGTTAGTACTACAGCCTGTCCGCTTATGGCGCGTAGCGGACTAGCTCATTGGGCAGAAGGTCCGCTCTGAGCGAGATATAGTCATTCGCACCCTGAGAATTACACTTTGAAGTGATTCAGGGTATGCGCTTACTGGTTACGAATATTGAGCGAGAATCATGCGATGATCGCCGCTTTTCTTTCGAGCCAGTAGGTGCTCCACGTTCGCTAACGAATACTCAGGGCATGCAGATAACTGCTGGCTATATTTCTTTCGAAGAGCGTGGAATGCATACCAATCCCCGATAAAAAGGAGTTGGTGATGACTGAGACTAATCAATTTGCTGCGCACGTTGGTCTGGACTGGGCAGATAAAAAGCACGATGTCTGTGTTCAGTTTAAAAACGGTGAACGCACATTCCATGTGATTGAACATACGCCGGAAGCGCTTGATGTCTGGCTTACCGAGTTACACCAGAAGGTAAAAGGCAGGATCGCTATCGCCGTTGAGCTGAAGAAAGGTCCCGTGGTGTATGCTCTTCAGAAATATCCATTTATCACCGTTTTCCCCGTCCACGCTTTGTCTCTGGCTCGTTACCGGCAAGCCTTCTCGCCCAGCGGTGCTAAAGATGACCCGCAGGATGCCGAGCTGGCATTAGAGTTAATGCTGCGTTATCCCCAAAAGATAAAAGCCATTGAACCCGACAATGCCGATATCCGGTTACTCCAGCAACTGGTTGAGCAGCGTCGTCAGTTGGTTGAAGATAAGCGCCGTTTTGTGAACCGGCTAATCAACACACTCAAACAGTATTATCCTCAGCCCCTGGAGTGGTTCTCACATCGGGGTAGCTTGCTATTGTGTGAACTGATTATGCGATGGCCCAGTCTGCAACAACTAAAACGAGCCAGGCGAGACACGATCCGCAACTTTCTCAATGCCAAAGGTGGCCGCGCAATGGCCCTTACCGAGCAGCGTGTTGTGAGTATTGATAACGCCATTCCGTTGACGACAGACCCGAGTGTTATAGAGGCTAATGCTTTGATGGCAACAGCACTGGCGACACAAATTAAAGTCGTGAGTGAAATCATCAAAACCTATGACGAACGAATCGAAACGCTGTTTGACACATTGCCAGATTCGGGGCTGTTCAAATCACTTCCGGGCATGGGGCCGTGTTTGGGACCACGAATGCTTGCTGCACTTGGTGATAACCGTGACCGGTTTAACAGCGCTGAAGAAATTCAAAACTACGCAGGTATTGCACCGGTGACAGAACGAAGTGGCCAGAAATCCTGGGTTCACTGGCGATGGCAGTGTGCCAAGTTCGTCCGGCAAACCTTTGTTGAATGGGCTGCCAAGACGGTTAACTCATCATACTGGGCCAGACTTTATTATCGGGGACTGCGAGAAAAAGGAAAATCTCACCAGTCTGCAATCCGGGCTCTGGCCTTCAAATGGATAAGGATCATTTACCGCTGCTGGAAGACCAAGACCCAGTACGATGAAGCGAAGTATTTGCTGGCACTGGAAGCGCGAAAGTCGCCCTTACTGAAGCCATAAAAAAGCTTGTCGAATGTCTCAGGGCGTGAAGCGG